>NZ_WIWK01000186.1:0-6553 GCF_009600165.1 Pseudomonas sp. FSL R10-0399 | reverse complement strand
GCATTACGGCTTCGACAAACCCATGCACGAGCGCTTGTGGCTGATGCTCAAGAACTACGCGCAACTGGATTTCGGCAGCAGTTTTTTTCGCGGCTCCACGGTCACCGACCTGATCTTGCAAAAGCTCCCGGTGACGATTTCGCTGGGGTTCTGGGCCACGTTCATCACCTACCTGGTGTCGATCCCGCTGGGCATTCGCAAGGCCATTCACAACGGCAGTGCCTTTGACATGTGGACCAGCACCGCAATCATCGTCGGCTACGCCATGCCCGCGTTCCTGTTCGCCATTTTGCTGATTGTGGTCTTCGCCGGGGGCAGTTACCTGAGCTGGTTCCCGATACAAGGGCTGGTCTCGGATAACTTCGACAGCCTGAGCTTTTTCGGCAAGATCGCCGACTACTTGTGGCATATGGTGCTGCCGGTGAGCGCGCTGGTGATCGGCGGCTTTGCGACCCTGACCATCCTCACTAAAAACAGCTTTTTGAATGAAATCAGCCGCCAGTACGTGGTCACCGCACGGGCCAAAGGCCTGACCGAAAAACGCGTGCTCTACGGCCATGTGCTGCGCAACGCCATGCTGCTGGTGGTGGCCGGGATTCCCCAGGCGTTGATCGAGGTGTTCTTCGCCGGCTCCTTGCTGATCGAAACCATCTTCAACCTCGACGGCATTGGCCGCATGAGCTACGAAGCCGCGGTGTCACGCGACTATCCCGTGGTGTTTGGCACGCTGTTTCTGTTCACCCTGTTCGGGCTGCTGATCAAGCTGATCGGCGACATTTGCTACACCCTGCTCGACCCCCGTATCGACTTCTCGGCGAGGAATGCCTGATGTTTACCCTCTCTCCTCTGGGCCGTCGACGCCTCGCCCACTTCAAAGCCAACCGCCGTGGCTGGTGGTCGCTGTGGTTATTTGTCGGCCTGTTTGTGCTGTGCCTGGGCGGTGAATTGATCGCCAACGACAAACCGCTGGCCGTGCATTACAAAGACCATTGGTACTTTCCGATTGTGTCGCACTACAGCGAAACCGACTTTGGCGGCGAGCTGCCCTTTGAGCCGGACTACAGCAGCGATTACGTTCGCAAGTTGATCACCGACCAGGGCGGCTGGATGCTTTTTGCGCCCATTCCGTTCAGCTACGACACGGTCAACTACGACCTCAAAGAACCGGCGCCCAGCCCACCGAGCGCAACTAACTGGCTGGGCACTGACGAACAGGCCCGTGACGTGCTGGCCCGGGTGATTTTTGGCGCGCGAATTTCCATTTTGTTCGCCTTGATCCTCACCGCAGTCAGCGCCTTGATCGGCATTACCGCCGGTGCCTTGCAGGGTTTTTATGGGGGCATGGTGGACCTCATCGGCCAGCGCCTGCAAGAAGTCTGGGCCGGGTTGCCGGTGCTGTACTTGCTGATCATTTTGTCGGGCTTTGTGGCACCGAGCTTTTGGTGGCTGCTGGGCATCATGGCGCTGTTCAGTTGGCTGGCGTTGGTAGACGTGGTGCGCGCCGAGTTTTTGCGCGGGCGCAATCTGGAATACGTCAAAGCCGCACGGGCGCTGGGGCTGACCAATGGCGCGCTGATGCGTCGGCACATTCTGCCCAACGCCATGACCTCGACCCTGACGTACATCCCGTTCATTTTGACCGGCGCGATTGCAACCCTCACCGCCCTGGATTTTCTCGGTTTCGGCATGCCGCCCGGCACCGCCTCGCTGGGTGAATTGATCGGTCAGGCCAAGCGCAACCTGCAAGCCCCGTGGCTGGGCCTGACTGCGTTCTGCGTACTGGCGCTGATTTTGTCGTTACTGGTGTTTATCGGTGAAGCCTGCCGTGACGCGTTTGATCCCCGGAGTTGAGATGAACGACACATTGATTGAAATACGTGACCTGCGCGTCGGCTTTGCCGGGCGTGAAGTGGTGCACGGCATCAACCTGGATATTCACCGGGGTGAGTGCCTGGCGCTGGTGGGCGAATCGGGCTCGGGCAAGTCGGTGACGGCGCACTCGATCCTGCGCCTGTTGCCGGGCAAGAGTGTGGAAACCCAAGGCAGCATCCGCTACAACGGCACCGACCTGGTAAACGCCAGCGACAGCCAGTTGCGCAACCTGCGCGGCAATCGCATCGCGATGATTTTCCAGGAGCCGATGACCTCGCTCAATCCGCTGCACACGGTTGAAAAGCAAATCAGTGAAGTGCTGATCACCCACAAAGGCCTGAAAAAACGCGCCGCCCGCGAACGCACCCTGGAACTGCTGACCCTGGTGGGCATTCGCGACCCGCACAAACGCCTTAATGCGTATCCGCATCAGCTGTCTGGCGGCCAGCGCCAGCGGGTGATGATCGCCATGGCGCTGGCCAACGAACCTGAACTGTTGATCGCCGACGAGCCGACCACCGCGCTGGACGTCACCGTGCAGCAGAAGATTCTGGAACTGCTGATCGACCTGCAACAGCGTCTGGGCATGTCGTTATTGCTGATCAGCCACGACCTCAACCTGGTGCGCAAAATCGCCCAGCGCGTGTGCGTGATGCGCGGCGGTGAAATTGTCGAGCAGGCCACCTGCGAGGATCTGTTTAAAGCCCCGCAACACCCTTACAGCCGCATGCTGATCGAGGCCGAACCTAGCGGCAGCCCTGTGCCCTGCGATTACCGGCACAACCTGCTGGAAGTCGACGATTTGAAAGTCTGGTTTCCCCTGCCCAAGCCCCTGTTCAGCCGCGAGCGGCATTACGTCAAGGCCGTGGACGGGGTCAGTTTTGAGCTGAAAAAAGGCAAGACCCTGGGCATTGTTGGCGAGTCCGGCTCGGGCAAATCGACCTTGGGCCAAGCGATCTTGCGGTTGGTGGAGTCTGAGGGCGACATCCGGTTTGGCAACAAACAGCTCAACCTGCTTAATCAGGACCTGCTGCGCCCGTTGCGTCGGCAAATGCAGGTGGTGTTCCAGGACCCCTTCGGCAGCTTGAGCCCGCGCATGTCGGTGCAGCAGATCATCAGTGAGGGCTTGCTCGCTCACGACATCGGCACCGAACAAGAGCGTGAAGCCGCAGTGATTCGCGTGCTGCAAGAGGTGGGACTCGACCCTGAGAGCCGCCACCGCTACCCGCACGAATTCTCGGGCGGCCAGCGCCAGCGCATCTCCATCGCCCGGGCGCTGATCATGGAGCCGGCCCTGATCCTGCTCGACGAACCGACCTCGGCACTGGACCGCACCGTGCAAAAACAAGTGGTGGATTTACTCCGTGACTTGCAGGCCCGGCATGGCCTGACCTACCTGTTTATCAGCCACGATCTGGCGGTGGTGCATGCCCTGGCCCACGACATGATCGTGATCAAGGACGGCAAAGTGGTGGAACAAGGTGATGCGCAAACCCTGTTCGACAACCCGCAACACCCGTACACCCGCGAGCTGTTACAAGCGAGCAGCGTAACGGTTTGAACCGGTTGTAGGAGCGAGCTTGCCTCGCGATCTTTTAAAAGATCAAAAGATCGCGAGGCAAGCTCGCTCCTACAGACATATAAACAAATGGAATATTTAAATCGTTTTATATTCTTTTTTAAAAGATTATTTTCCTGCAAGACTCTCGTCATAAATCTTCTAACTCATGATGAGAACGAAATGAAAAAACTCACTGCCCTCACCGCGCTGACATTGGCTGTTTTGTCGGGCCTGGCCCACGCTGATCGTCTGGATGACATCAAAAAGTCCGGCGTACTGCGCGTGGCTTCGTTTGACAGCAACCCGCCATTCGGTTTCGTGGACGCTAAAAGCAAGCAAATCGAAGGTCTGGACGTGGACTACGCTAAGGCCATCGCCGACAAACTGGGCGTGAAACTGCAACTGCAACCGACCAACCCGGCCAACCGCGTACCGCTGTTGCTCTCCAACAAGGTCGACCTGGTACTGGCCAACTTCACCATCACCCCTGAACGCGCCGAGCAGGTGAACTTCAGCATTCCGTACTTCGCCTCGGGCCAGCAATTTATCGTCAAAAAAGGCACCCTCAAATCTGAGCAAGACCTGAACAAATGGCGCGTCGGCGTCGACAAAGGCACGGTCAACGAAGGCGTGCTGCGCGAGAAATTCCCGGGCGCCAAAGTGATTGCCTACGATGACACCCCGTTCGCTTTCACCGCCCTGCGCAATGGCAACGTCCAGGCGATTACCCAGGACGGCCCAAAACTGATCGGTTTGCTGGCCAATGTGCCGGACAAAGACAAGTACGAAGTACCGCCGTTCACCATTTCCAATGACCTGATCGGCGTGGGCATTCCAAAAGGCGAAACGCGCCTGACTGACGTGGTCAACGAAACCCTGACTGAGCTTGAAGCTGACGGCAAGGCACAGGGTATTTATGACGCCTGGTTCGGCCCGAACACCAAAACCCCGCTGACCCGCCTGTACAAAATCGGCGACAAGAGCTAAGTCGCGCTAGCAACACTGAATAACCCGTCACGGACAACCGGACGGGTTTGTTTGTTTCTGGATGGACGTTGTTTATGTTCGGTGAACTGCTTGCCCCGCAATACCTGCACTGGCTGTTCGATGATTTTGTTCTCACCCTGATCCTTTCGGTGTTGACCTGCCTGGTAGCCACCGGGCTGGGGTTTTTGCTGTGCCTGGCGAGGATCTCGCCCTCGCGCCTCTGGTCATGGCCCGCACGGGCATACCTGGCGCTGTTTCGTAATACGCCGCTGCTGGTGCAGCTGTTTTTCTGGTACTTCGGGGTTACGGCGATGCTGCCCGAAGGCTTGGTGGTGTGGCTTAACCAGCCGCGCAGTCTGGACCTGGGTCTGTTCGAGCTTGAATGGCCGTCCTTTGAGTTTCTTGCCGGTTTCTGGGGCCTGATGCTCTACACCGCGGCGTTTATTTGCGAGGAGTTCCGCGCAGGCGTCAGTTCGGTGCGCCTTGAGCAACGTGCCGCCGGGTTGGCGCTGGGCTTCAAACCGGCACAAGTGTGGCGTTACATCGTCTTCCCGCAAGCCCTGCGCACCGCACTGGGGCCCCTGCTGGGGCAATACATGAATGCCCTGAAAAACTCCTCGCTGACCATGGCCATCGGCTTGGCGGAGCTGTCTTATGCGTCGCGTCAGGTCGAAACCGAAACCTTCAAGACCTTCCAGGCCTTTGGTTTCGCCACGTTGCTGTATGTGTTGAGCATCGCCCTGCTTGAAGTCATCGGGCAGTTGATTGCGCGCAGCAAGTGGTATCGGCAGGGAGTGCTCTAAACCATGGACTTTTCGGTCATTAGCGACAACCTGTCGTACTTCTTGATCGGCGCCTACCCCAACGGCCCGCTGGGCGGGGCTGCATTGACGCTGGTGTTGAGCCTGTTCTCGGGGGTGATTTCGGCCATCTTGGGCCTGTTGCTGGGCATTGCCCTGGTGATGATTCGCTCTAAAGTGCGCTGGGTATTACTCGGCGTACTGGGGTTTTTGCGGGCCATTCCGGTGCTGATGCTGATTTTCTGGAGCTACTTTCTGCTGCCGATTGTGTTCAATGTCGATGTACCGGCATTGGCCACCGTGGTCTGCGCCCTGTCGTTGATTGGCGGCGCCTACCTTGCGCATTCGGTGTACGCGGGCATCAGCAGTTTACCGGCGGGGCAATGGGCGGCGGGCAAAGCGTTGGGGCTGGGCACATGGCAAGTGTTGCGCTTGATCATCCTGCCGCAGGCATTGCCGATGATGCTGCCGTCGTTCCTCAACCAATGGATTTCACTGATCAAGGACACGTCGCTGGCGTACGTGATTGGCGTGGGGGAGTTGTCGTTTGTGGCGACCCAGGTCAGCAACCGGGTGATGGTGCACCCGACCGAGATCTACCTGTTTGTCGCGCTGGTGTACTTCGTGTTTTGCAGCAGCCTGGACCTGATTGCCAACCGGCTGATAAAACCCAAGGCCCAGCCCCGATAACTGCTGTTACAAACGTGCCATAACTATATACCGCAGGCACACGACCAATAAGCGTTCCAATAGGTCATCGAAAGGTTTTAGCCGGCCGAATTTCTCACAGCATGAAGCTGGATAGGCCGGCTGTAATAAAAGGAGTTTTACCTTGAACATGATCGACAACAATGACGCTCCCGTGGTGGCAGGCAAAGCAGGCGCTGGCGCCTACAACGCTCATGTGCGCGACTTTCTTAATGAACGACTCAAGCAGCACGGGACCGACTGCGAGCAACTCTACATCACCACGGTTCACAGTGTGATCGAACCCAAAGTGACGTTCAGTCAAGACTTGCTGGCACTGGGCAATGACACCCTGGAGTGGGAGACCGTGCAAGCCCATGCCGAAGGTGTGGTGGGTATTTTCAGCAAGCAGTGGACATTCGAAGACGAGCACATATTCAGCAAACTGAGCGTCTCTGATGTTGAAGCGCTCATGCACGAACTGCTGGCAGAAGCCCGGAACAAATGGTTTGCCTGATCTAGACGCGTAGCGCTGCCCCCCCCCCTGTAGGAGCGAGCTTGCTCGCGATCTTTTGATCTTGATCTAAAAGGCCCCATTAAACCACGCTGGCCGAACGCAGGTTTTGCGCAGTGGGTAACCCGGCAG
>NZ_WIWK01000185.1:0-6668 GCF_009600165.1 Pseudomonas sp. FSL R10-0399 | reverse complement strand
GCTACGGCTGGCGCCAGCGCTGTGGGCGGCCATTTCGCCGCCACCGCCGCCGACGGAGGCACCACTGAACCCCTGCAAACGGGCAATGGCCTGATCCACCGGGCCACCGGGAGCGGCCTGCACGATCAAAAAGTTGACCACCAGAATGCACAGCAGGGTGGGGATGATGAGCAATAAGCGACGACTGATGTAATGCCACATCTTAATGATTCTCTGCCGGAGTATTGGAAGCAGGCGCGTTGGCCTTGTTGAACTGCGCGTTGCTTTGCGCGGTTTTGCTGACTTCCCACCAGGTGTTCAAGCCCTCGTCGTACTTGGGCTCTAGCGCCGGGCGACCGAAGCGGTTCTGGTACACGGTCGGGGTGCCGATGGAGTAGTAGTTGGGGATCATGTAATAACCCCATTGCAAGACCCGATCGAGGGCGCGGGCGTAATGCACCATCTCCTCGCGGCTGTTGGCTTGCACCAGCCCGTCGAGCAGGGTGTCGACGGCCGGGTCACGCAGCACAAAAGCGTTGGACGCGCCGGGCTGGGTGGCGCTGCTGGAGCCGTACATGTCGTACATTTCGCGGCCCGGCGAAACAATGGGCTGGCCACTGCGCGGGAAGCCCACCACGATCATGTCGTAGTCACGGGCGTTGAGGCGGTTGATGTACTGCGCAGAGTCGATCTTGCGGATGTCCATGTTGATGCCGATCTGCGCCAGGGTGCGCTTGTACGGCATGATCATGCGGTCGAAGCCGCCCTGGCCGTCGAGAAAGGTGAAGCTCAGTTGCTCTCCCTTGGCGTTGACCAGTTTGTTGTCTTTGGGTGTCCAGCCGGCTTGTTTGAGCAATGCCAGGGCTTGCAGTTGTTTGTCGCGAATGTAGCCGCTGCCATCGGTTTTCGGCGCCTGATAAACCTGGGTAAACACCTCGTCGGGGATCTTGCCGCGCAGCGGTTCGAGAATTTCCAGCTCGCGGGCATCGGGCAATTCGGTGGCGGCCATTTCACTCTTCGGGAAGTAGCTCTGCTGGCGCACATAGAAGTTGCGCATCATCTGCTTGTTGGTCCACTCAAAGTCCCACAGCAGGCTCAACGCCTGGCGAACGCGGCGGTCCTGAAAAAACGGGTTTTGCAGGTTGAAGGCAAAGCCTTGTGCAGCGCCCGGTTTGTCTTTGGCAAACACCCCGCGTTGCAGGCGCCCGTCGGTCAGCGCCGGGCTGTCGTAGCCAATGCTGAAACCGGTGGCTGAGAACTCGCGGTTGTAGTCAAACGCACCGGCCTTGAGCAGTTGCCGGGCGATGTCGGTGTCGCTGTAAAAATTCACCGTCAGGCGGTCGAAGTTGTACATGCCCTTGCTCACGGGCAAGTCTTTGGCCCACCAGTTTTTGTTGCGTTCAAAGGTAATGCTGCGGCCGGGGTCGACGTGCGACACCGAATACGGGCCGCTGCCCAGCGGTGGTTCGAAGCCGCCGCCAGTGGCGAAGTCGCGGGTCTTCCACCAGTGTTCGGGCATGATCCGCAGGCTGGCCAGGTCGAGGGCCAGGGTGCGGTTCTGGTTGTTCTTGAAGTCGAAGCGGATTTGCAACGGGCCTTCGACGACCACGTCTTTGACCTCGCCATAGACCATGCGGTAGCCCAGGCTGCCCTTGGTCATCAGGGTGTTGTAGGTGAAGGCGACGTCTTGCGCGGTGATCGGTGTGTCATCGGCAAAGCGGGCCTTGGGGTTCAGGTAAAAGCGCACCCAGAGGCCGTCCGGGTCGCGTTCCATCTTTTGCGCAATCAGGCCATAGACGGTGTAAGGCTCGTCCAGAGAACGGAACGCCAGGGGCGCGTACAACCAGTCATCCACCTGTGCAACGCCGGTGCCCTGGTCGATGTAAGGGACGATGTAGTTGAACTGGCCGATTTCCATCGAGGCCCGGCTCAGCGAGCCGCCTTTGGGCGCGTCGGGATTGACGTAATCGAAGTGCTGGAAGTTGTCCGGGTATTTGGCTGCTTCGCCGTACACCGTCAGCACCTGGCTGGGCGCGGCGCTCACACTCAGGCACAGGCATGACAGCGCAGGCACCAGCAGTGAACGAAGCAGGGGCAGGAAGAGTGAAGACATGATGGGGTTTCCTTGTACCGCGTGTGGAGCCCTGCAGGAGCGAGTCTCGCGATCTTTATTGAAGGTCAAAAGATCGCGAGGCAAGCTCGCTCCTACAGGGGGGCTATCACTTAGAAGTGGTAAGTCGCACGGGCGAAGAAGGTACGGCCCATTGGGTCACCGTAACGAGGGTCGTAACCGCTCTGGAAGTTGTAAGCCTGGTTGGAGAACGGCGGGTTGCGGTCAAACATGTTTTTGACGCCTACATCCAGGTCCACGGTTTTGTTGAAGGTGTAGCCACCCGAGATGTCCCACAGGGCGTATGACGCTACGCGTGAGTGAGTGTCGGTGTCGTAGTCGTTGTAACCGCTGGTGAAGCGGTTAACCAGCGAGGCGCGGTATGGGCCCAGGTTCCAGGTACCGCTCAACACGTGTTTCCAGCGGGCGATCACGCCAGTGCCTTCAAACGCACCGACGTTGTCGGTGTAGTTGCCGCCAATGGTGGTCTGGTAGTCATAGCGCGACACGTAGGTGCCTTGCAGACCCAGGCCGAACTGGCCATACGGGGTGTTCGGGAACTTGTAGTCGAGGCTGACATCGACACCGCTGGTTTTCACTGCGCCCAGGTTGGCAAGGCCGGTCTGAACGTAGTTGAGCGAACCGTCAGCGTTGCGGATGTAGCGATCGGCGTAGGTGTTCGGATCGTCAAAGACGGTAGATTCCGGGAACTCGGCGATCTGGTTGGCGATGTGGATCCACCAGAAGTCCAGGCCCATCGACAGGTTGCGCACTGGCTGGTAGACAAAGCCCAGGGTCAGGTTGCGCGCCTTCTCGGGGGACAGGTCGGTGTTGCCGCCGGTGCGGTTATGGAACTGCTGGCCGCAGTCACGTGCCGCGTTGCCGCCCGGTTGCACCACGCCGCCGGTGCACAGTTTAGGGTCGTTGTAGTAGCCCTGGGTGTAGGTGGTGTATTGCGGGTTGTACAACTCATACAGCGACGGCGCCCGGAAACCTTCGCTGTACGCGCCACGCACCACCAGTTCTTTGATTGGCTGGTAGCGGAACGAGTATTTCGGGTTGGTGGTGCTGCCAAAGTCGCTGTATTTGTCGTGACGCACGGCGGCCGACAGTTCGAGGCTGTCCAGTACCGGCACGTTCAACTCGGTGTACACCGCCTTGACGTTGCGATCGCCCTTGACGCTGCCGTCCGGGTCGACGCCCAGGCTGGAGATGTCCGCCGCGTATTGCTCGTAGCTCTGATGGAAGTTCTCCTGACGGAACTCGCCACCGATGGCCAGACCCGAAGGGCCGGCACCGAACCAGTCGCCGATTTCACGGCTCATGCGTCCGTCCAGACCGGTCACCCGGCCGACCGACGAGGAGTACTGGCCGTGGTACTGGTTGGCGTCAATCAACGCCTGGCCAGCCGCGGTTTGCGGGCCGAACGGGTTGATGATGCCGTCGGCGATGCCATTGATCATGGCCGCGTCGCTGACATAACCGCCGGTTACGCTGGAGATCACTTTGTTCTCGTTGTACGAGGCGCCGGCGTTGTAGTCCCAGCCCTGCACGGTGCCGTCAAAACTCAGGACCAGACGCTGGCTGGTGTTCTGGTCGCGGGACTGGCGTGCACCGGCGGCGGTTTCACGCCAGTTAAAATCGATCGGTTGGGTCGGATCGAAGTTAGGGTTGGTGGAGGCCGGGGTAATGCCTTTGCCAGGGTAGAACGGTGACGACGGGTCCATCGTCATGCCGGTCAGTGGCGCAGGGCCGACTTGGGTGGAGTTGTTGTTGCGGGCAAAGAAGTATTCGAGGTTGACGTTGTCATCATCGGTGAGCTTGCCGGTGGCCTTGCCGAAGAACGAAGTTTTTTCGGTGGCGGGTAGCAGGTCGATGTAGTTGCGGGTGTCGAAGCGGCACACGCCCTGGCGCGAGACCAGGTTAGGGCCATTGCAGTTACCCGACGACAGTGGGTTGGAGCTGACACCGTTCTGGCTGTAGTTGGCCGGGTATGAGGTGCCGGAGGTCTGGTCCAGGCCACGGCCCGGCGCATAGGTGGTGGCAAAGGTACGGTCTTTGGCGCGCAGATCGTCCTGTTTGTTGTAGCCGAACACGCCCATGACGTTGAAGCGGTCTTTGTCGAGGTCGCCATAGCCCCAACTGGCGCTGAGGTCTTTGGAGCCGCCGCCACCGCTGGCGTCAGCGCCTTCGCCGCCCAGCGAGAGGGTGCCGTCGGTCAACGATTTTTTGGTGATGAAGTTGATGACCCCGCCGATGGCGTCAGTGCCGTACAGGGCGGATGCGCCGTCGCGCAGCACCTCGACACGGTCAATGGCGGCAAACGGAATGGTGTTCAGGTCGACGGCCGAGCCATCGATGGCGTTGTTGCCCAAGCGGCGGCCGTTGAGCAGCACCAGGGTTTTGTTGGCACCGATACCGCGCATGTCGGCAAAGCTCGAGCCGCCTGTGGCGGCGCCCACCGAACTGGCCGGGTTACGAATCGACTGGTTGCCCGAGACGCGCTGAAGGATCTGCTCGGTGGTGGTCACGCCTTCGTTGCGCAGTTGATCGGCGCGCAGAATGGTGATGGGCACGGCGGTTTCTGCATCGACCCGGCGGATCGCCGAGCCGGTCACTTCAACACGATCCAGCTGCGTGGTGGGAGCAGGGGCGGCCGTTGCATCGGCGCTCACGGCGGCGCTGCTGACGGCACTGCCTGCGTCGTCGGACACGGTGGCTTCTGCTGCCTGCAACTGGCCTGCGCTCATCCCCAGAGCAACCAGATACAGCGGCACAAAACGATGCCGCTGCAAGCTTGCAACGAGCGGTTTGAGGGTGAAACCTGAACTCTTCATCTGCATGGTTATTTCCGACTTTTTCAGACGATTATTGGAATGGCCTTGTGAGCCCTCATGACTCCAGTTGGGTTGTGTCGACCCGTGGCAAAACACTTTTTTCAAGCAAGCCGCTCCCCAGCGCGGACTGACAGCGTTCGCGCGCGGCATGGTTACAGCGGGAAGTCGGTCTCTGTGGCCGCTGCCGCAGGCTGCGATGGGTAGCGAAGCGACCCGCTTGAAGGTCCCTCGGCCCTTATCGCAGCCTTCAGCAGCGGCTGCAGAGGTGAGCGTTACCGAGCAGTCATCACCGAAATCTTGGTGATGCCCGAGCGCTCAATCGAGGCCATGGCCTTGGCCACTTGCCCGTAATTGACGCCTTCGTCAGCCTGGAGCTGAACCCGTACTTCCGGGTCTTGGGCCTTGACGTCCTGCAGGCTTTTTTCCAGCAGCTCGGGGGCCACTTCGTTCTTGGCCAGGAAGAACTTGCCGTCCTGATCCACGCTGACCACCACCGGGTCTTTCTTTTTCTCGGTGGCCACGGCGTCGGTCTTGGGCAGGTTGATCTTGATGGCATTGGTCATCATCGGCGTGGTCACGATGAACACCACCAGCAGTACCAGCATCACGTCCACCAGCGGGGTGACGTTCATTTCACTGAGTACTTCATCGCTGTCTTGAGTTGAGAAAGACATCAGCTTGCCTCCCGCACAGCGGTGCGCTTGGTGGAAATAGGTTGGCGGTCGATGGCGAAAGCGCTGCGCTGGGCGAGGGCGTCGAAGTCATGGGCAAAGTCATCCATGGTGGCCGAGGCCATTTTCAGGCGACGCAGGAAGAAGTTGTAAATCAGCACCGCTGGCACGGCCACGGCAATCCCCACGCCGGTGGCAATCAGGGCGTGGCCGATGGGCCCGGCCACGGTTTCCAGGCTGGCGGAACCGCTGGCGCCGATGCTTTGCAAGGCTTCCATGATCCCCCAGACGGTGCCGAACAGGCCGATGAAGGGCGCGGTGCTGCCGATACTGGCGAGAATCGCCTGGCCGCTTTCCAGGGCGCGGCGTTCTTTCTGGATTTGTTGGCGCAGGTTGCGCTCCAGGCGATCGGCGCGGTTGATGGTGTTGGCCAGTTGCTGGGTGGTTCGCGGCGTGTCATCAACAATCATGGCTTCAAAGCCGCTGTTGGCGATGCGCGCCAGGGCGCCGGGGTACTGGCTGGCGTGTTCGGCGGCGGTGAGCAGGTCGGGGGCGGCCCAGAAGGCCTTGGTGAACTGGTTGTTCTGGGATTTTTGACGCAGGTATTGCGATGACTTGATGAGCAGCAAGGCCCAACTTACCACCGAAAAAAGCACCAAGGCCCAAAGTACCCCAGGGACAATCATGGAAGACAGAGACTCGTTCATGGCTATACCTCGCACTGCGGTTAAATAACGCGCTAATTAATAAGTGTCGGGACCCGGCGGGGTTATTCCGGCAATTTGAAAGCAATGGTCTGGGTGGCGAACCCTTCTATGGGCGTGTCCCCGCGTTTGGCCGGGACAAACTTCCAGTTACGTACAGCGGCGACGGCGGCGTCATCCAGCGCTTGTTTGCCGCTGGACTTGATGACCTCTACCGAGCCTGCGCGGCCGTTAGGCAGCACCTTGATCCGCAGCCCTACCGAGCCTTCCCAGTTACGCCGCAAGGCGATGGACGGGTATTCCGGTGGCGGGTTGCCGAGGCTGGCCAGCCCCGAAATGGCCGCTGTTTCCTTGGCCGGGCCTGGCG
>NZ_WIWK01000184.1:0-6677 GCF_009600165.1 Pseudomonas sp. FSL R10-0399 | reverse complement strand
GAGCATTCCGCCTGAAGCCGCGGACGGCCAGGCGGACTTCCTCAACGGCCGCTTCCGCGCCGGGGCAGGTATTCAGGACAAAACCACCGGCAAGCCGTTGCGCCTTGAGTACCAGTTTAAAGACGGCCAGGGCCAGGTCGTGGTGCGCAAGCCCGACGGCATCAGTTGCACAGGCCCGGTCACGGCGGCCATGCACGGCGGCAACCTGTCGATCAACAGCCTGGGCCAGGCGGCCTGCGGCGACGGCAGCCGTTACGAAATGCCAAAGGTTGATTGCCGTCAGGGTGCCAAGAGCATTGCTGATTGCAGCGGAATTTATGAAGACAAGCAGTTCCCCATCTCCATGCGGCAGATGGGCGAATAAGCACGGGAAGATTTCGACATGTTGCCAGAAGTTACCCAGTTTGAAGACGTCGTAAAGCTGGTCAGTGATACGGGCATCCAGTTCATGGATTTCGCCTTCCGTCAGGACCAGATAACGTCCCCCAATGGCGCCTTTACGTTGATAGATGGCGACGTGTTGTGCCGTTTGCAGGTGCACACCGACGAGTCGTACTTCTACGAAATTGACCACGAGAAACGGCAAAAGGCCGAGCCGGACTTTTGGCTGCCGATCAGTAAGAGCCTCGCCCTGCTGGACGGGCTTTGGCTGCCTTTGCCGTTCTTCCGCTACATGCCGCCCTACACCTTTGATCAAGGCCCGAGCAACTGGGCGCGCATGCGCTTCGTCAAGCTGGCGGAGCCGGACATTGATGGCAACACGCACCGCCTCACACTGGCCCTCGACACGCGTGTAATCGGCAAAAAAGACGGTATGGCCTACCTGGCGCCTAATGACGAAGACGTTAGCTCCGGGGTGTCGTTCCGCGTAGCGTCCAAATTGGCGCAAATGCGCTGGTTCCAGGATTTGCCGTGGGTCAAGGAGTGGTTGCTGGAAGCATTCCGTGACGCCAGCGTCCGGGTCGACCGCGACCTGCTGCAAGACCAGGAAGACGAAAAACACCCGCAAGCGCACTACCTTAACCTGCTGAGCCTGCTTGAGCGGGTCGAGCAAATCGGGCCGAACCCGGCGCAGCCGGTGATTGTGATGCCAGAGCTGACGGTGATCGCCAACGGAGCAAAGAGCCAGACCAAACCGATACCGGTGGACCTGATTCTGGACGTCGGCAACTCGCGTACCTGCGGGATCTTGATTGAGAACCAGGGCGTGGACCGCATGGGCCTCAAGAATAACTACGTGCTGGAGTTGCGCGACCTGCTGGCCCCGGAGCATGTCTACAACCAGCCCTTTGAAAGCCGCGTCGAGTTCTCCAAGACTTCGTTTGGCAAAGATCATTTTTCGAGCAAAAGCGGGCGCCACGATGCGTTCCAGTGGCCGACCATTGCCCGAGTCGGCAACGAAGCCGGGCGCCTGGCCAGTCTGCGTCGTGGCACCGAAGGCTCAACCGGCCTGTCCAGCCCCAAGCGCTACCTGTGGGATGAAAACGCCTACGACCATGGCTGGCGCTTCAACAACTCCTACATCAAAAATGACAGCGAGCCACCCGCGACGGCCGCCCCGTTTTCGCACCTGATCAACAACCTAGGTGAGGCGCTGTACAGCCTGCCCGAAGACGACCAGATGCCGGTGTTCAAGGCGCTCTATTCGCGCAGCTCGCTGATGACGTTCATGCTGGCCGAGGTCTTGACCCAGGCGCTGGCACAGATCAACAGCCCGGCCCAGCGTGCGCGCCAGGGCAAAACCGGTATCCCGCGCCAGCTCAACAGCATCACCCTGACCGTGCCGCCCGGCATGCCACAGGCTGAACGCAGCATCCTGGGCAAGCGTATGTCGCAAGCCATTGGCCTGGTCTGGAAAAGCATGGGCTGGCACAACAGCGACGAAGATCCGTACACCGATCAAACGACGCGCCCGACCACCCCGCTGCCACTCATCAACATCGACTGGGATGAGGCCTCGTGCGGGCAACTGGTGTACCTCTACACCGAAATTGCCGAGAACTTTGCCGGTCACCCGGAAGAGTTTTTTGCCACCCTGGCGCGCCCTGATAAAGCCGACCGCGATCGCATTACCGTGGCCAGCATTGATATTGGTGGCGGTACCACGGACCTGGTGATTACCGAGTACCGAATCGATCCGGGTGCCCGTGCGGTACACGGCATGAACGTGCACATCGTGCCCAAGCAACTGTTTCGAGACAGTTTCAAGATCGCGGGCGATGACATCCTCCTGGACATGATTCACCGCGTCGTGCTGCCGAGCCTGGAGCAAGGCTTTCGCGAGGCCAGGGTCGAGTCGCCGGACTCGTTGCTGTCACGCTTGTGCGGCAGTGAAACCATCAGTACGCAAAACGAGGTGCTGCGCCAGCAGCTCAACCTGCAAGTGCTTACCCCACTGGGGCTGGCGCTGCTCAGGGCCTATGAGCAATTCGACCCGCTGGCACCGGCGGCGCCCGAGACCTACACCTACCGCCAGTTGCTGACTGAAAGCGACATCAACCTCAGCGTGCTGAACTACGTCAGTGGTGCGGTACGCCGTGACACCGGCGGCGAAGTATTCGACCTGCTGGACACCAAAATCACCTTCAACCTGCGCGCCATTCACGACATGTTCCTCAATGACGGCGTGAACATTGGCAAGCCGCTCAGTGCGCTGTGTGAAGTGATCGCGCATTACCCGTGCGACGTCTTGCTGCTGACCGGTCGGCCTTCGCGCCTGCCCGGCGTGCAGGCGTTTATCCGGCAAAACCTGCCGTTGGTGCCCGGGCGCATCGTACCGATGCAGAGCTACCGCACGGGCGGCTGGTACCCGTTCCACAAAAACGGCCTGATCGACGACCCGAAAAGCACCGCAGCGGTCGGCGCGATGCTCTGCCTGTTGTGCGCCAACCACAGTGTTCACGGCTTCTACTTCCGTGCTGACAAGCTGGTGCCGTACTCGACCATCAAACACATCGGGGTCATCGACCTGGAAAACAGCATCCGCGACCGCGACGTGCTGTTCCGCGATATCCGCACCGAGCGCGGCTGCATCCAGCTGGCCGGGGACAGCGAAGAAGAACAGGCGGTGACACCGGCCCTGGCCATGCCTTCGGCCATCCGTCTGGGCTTTCGCCAGTTGAGTGTTGAGCGCTGGGCGGCCTCGCCGCTGTACAGCTTGAGCTTCACCGACGAAGGCAAACGCAAAATGGCCACCGGCACCCGGGATGGCAGCGGCGCCGTCGCCAGCGTGCGCTTCAAGGTTGCGAAGAACCCGGAAACGGCCAACGCCGGGTTGGTCAGCGACCAGTTGGAGGTGCGCAGCGTGACCTCCAACACGGCGGAGCGCCTGGACAAAAATGACGTACACCTGCAGCTCAACACCCTGCTGGTGTCGAGTCTGGGGGACAACACCTATTGGCTCGACAGCGGAACAGTGAAGCACTCATGAACGAACTGACCCCGGAACAAAAAGCCCTGTCTGCTCGTTGGGCAGCCGTTCATGCCGGTGCAGCTAGCGCCCTGGACTGGATTGAGCAAACCCGCCCGACAGCGCCGAGCCTGGACGGTCAGGCCGATGATTTGAGTTACGACCTGCACCGCGTGCGCAACGAGGCGGCAAACCATGAGCGTGCCGCCACGCGGCCGATGACCCTCGGCTTTTTTGGCATCTCGCAAGCGGGCAAGTCGTACTTGATCCTGTCGCTGGCCGCTGGCCAGAACGAGCGCCTGGAAACCCTGATGGGCGGGCGCCGTGTCGACTTCCTCAAGCACGTCAACCCGGCCGGTGTGGGCAAGGAAGCAACGGGCCTGGTGACGCGCTTCAGTCGGCACGCCAAGGCCTCGGATGACGATCAATACCCGGTCGAACTCAAGCTGTTGGGCGAAGCCGACCTGATCAAGATTCTGGGTAACTCCTGGTTCAAGGACTTTGATCAGTCGCGGGTCACCTTTCGCATCACCGACGAGGTGATCCAGGCCGCATTGAAACCCTTCGAAGGGCGTGAGAATGGGCCTGTGCTACCGGGCATCAGCGCTGACGATGTGGTCTCGCTGTGGGACTACTTCAAAACCAGTTTTGCCAACGCTGTCAGCCTGCTCGACCACGCCTATTGGCCGCGCGTGCTCAAGCTCGCGCCGCGCCTCACGGTGGCAGAGCGCACGCAGCTGTTTTCGCTGTTGTGGGGCAATGAGCCGGCTCTGAAAGACGTCTACACCTCGCTGGCCGGCAGCCTGCACCAGTTGGGGCTGCCTGCGACCGTGTTCGCACCGCTGCACGCGTTGTTCCGCCTGGATGACAAGGGCCGTGAAGTGCAGAGCGACAGCATCATGAGCGTGGATATTCTGGCTCGCTTCGGCACCGCCAAAGACCACCTGATTGATGTGCGCCCACTGCTCAACGGGCAGTTGCAAACACCGCGCAGCGTGCTGGTGTCGCACTTGGCGGCGCTGACCTCGGAGATGACCTTCCGGCTGGTTGAAACCCCCAAAGACCCGATTGTGAATGAGGTCGACCTGCTCGACTTCCCCGGCTATCGCGGGCGCATGTCGCTGACCGATTTCTCCAAGATCAGTGACCCGGCGTTGAGAGAAGGCGACAACCCGGTGTCGCAGTTGATCCTGCGCGGTAAAGTCGCGTACCTGTTCGAGCGCTACACCGACAACCAGGAAATGAACGCCTTGGTGCTGTGCACCAACTCGAACAAAGGCATCGAAATCAACGAAATCGGCCCGGTCCTGACCCGCTGGATTGAAAACACCCAAGGCGCGACCCCCAAGGAACGCGCCACCCGTAGCAGCGGTTTGATCTGGGCCATGACCATGCTCGACCTGCGGATCAACGCCATGGTCAAGATGGCACCGGGGCTGCGTCCCGACAGTTGGGGCGGGATGATCCAGTCGGCGATGACCGAGCGCTTTGGCCGTCATGACTGGCTCAATGACTGGGCCGATGGCGTGCCGTTCAACAACACCTACCTGGTGCGCAAGCCTCACGAAGATTTCGTCTGTGTGGGCTACGACAGCAACCGCCTCGAAACCGGCATCCTGCCGGAGTATCAGCCGGTGCTGGATGACATCGGCGGCGCGTTTGAAGAAGCGCCACAGGTCAAGCAACACTTCAGCCAACCTGCCCAAGCCTGGCAAGCGGTGCTGGGCGGCGACGGTGGCATGACCCGCATCATCTCGGGCATCCGGGCGGTTGCCAGCCTGGACTTCAAACTCCAGCGCCAGCGTGAGCGGCTCGAAGAATTGCTGACCTCGTTCACCACCCAAGGCGTGTCCGAATGGCACATGCCCGACGGTGATGGCGCCATTGAAGCCAAGCGCGCCCAAGCGCAAATGATCTATTCGGGCCTGCGCCTGCGCGGCCAGAAGCTGGGTGATTTCATCAGCCATCTGCAACTGCCGGTGGCCGCCGTGCGTGAGTTGTACCTGAGCGGTGAATACGATAACGAGGCGCTCGTCGCCCCGGCCGAGGTCGAGCCAGACGCGGCGCCCGTTGCGCCGGTCAGCAGTGGCTGGGCGTTTGACGACGGCTACGACGATGAGCCGGTCAGCGGCAAGGCCGTGAAGGCCGATGCGCCTTTGGCCAAACCCCAAGGCCCGCAAAACAGTGCCCAACGCTTCGCCCGTGCTGCGTTCAACATGTGGATCGCGCACTTGCGCCACTTGAGCAACAACACCGGTTTGCTGGCGCTGCTGGGCTTCGACAAAAAGCTCATGGATGCCGTGGTCGCAGAAGTGATCGTGGGGGCCTATCGCGCCCAGGTGCTGGAGCAACTGAGCGCGGCTGTCGCCAAGTGCTCAGAAACCAACGCCCGCCGCGAACGGCTGGCCGAGCGACAAGTGCTCGAAGTGCAGATCGTGCTGCGCGACTTTGTGTCCTGGTTTGGCTATTTCACCCAGCCCGCCACGGAACGCCCAGCCAGCCGCGCCCGCCATGGCAACCCGGTGTTTGGTTTCTACGCGCCGGTCAACACCGCCCCGGCGCAGGCATCGCACGAGCCTGAGCCTGAACACTACCTGCCGACACTGCCCGAACAGGTGGGCATGCCCGCCATGACCTTTCTGACGGACTGGATGTCGGCCCTGGCGGCCATGACCGAAGCGAATGCCGGGCATGGCGCGGGCAGTGAAATAACCCCTGAACAAAATGAACGGCTGGGCCACGTGCTCAAAGCCTACAAGGCGATTTAAGCAATGCCGATTCGAGTCAATTTGCTCGCGTTAGAGCCACACGCCCACGGCTACGCCCGTCTGGTGATCAAAGGGTGGAAGGGGTCGCAGCAGCAGTTGGAGTTCACTCTTCAGCGCAACAGCGATGACCACTACCTGCACGAAGGCCAGAAGTGGAGCAACAACCCCTTCTGGTTCCAGGTGCCGGAGTTCCCGCTGGCCGCCGATGGCAAGAGCCTGGAAGTGCTGGTCGGCCCGCAAATCGTTGACACGCTGCTGGAAGGCAGCGTCGACACCACGTTCAGTTTCGTGCTCAACGAACCCGCGACCGGGACCAAGGATCACGGCGTGGTGCTGCCCGGCCGCGACGTGACCTCCAGAGCTGCTGGCGATGAAAAGGCTGCGCCGCCGGTATGGAAAGGCATCATTCTGGCCGATGTGGTGGGCAGCGTGCCTGCACCGGCCGCGCCCGTTGAAGCGCCGCCGGTGGTGGTTGCTGAACCCGCGCCAGAGCCTGCCCC
>NZ_WIWK01000183.1:0-7101 GCF_009600165.1 Pseudomonas sp. FSL R10-0399 | reverse complement strand
GTGCATGTCGGCCCGGCCGGCACCGGCGAGCTGTCAAAACTGGTCAATCAATTGATCGTGGCCAGCACCATCGCCACCGTCGCCGAAGGCCTGCTGCTGGCCGAGCGCGGCGGCGCCGACCCGTCCAAGGTGCATGAAGCCTTGATGGGCGGTTTTGTCGATTCACCGATCTGGCGTCAACACGGTCAGCGCATGCTGACCAACGACTTCACCCCCGGTGGCCCGGCCAAATGGCAACTCAAAGACACCCGCACCGCCCTCGCCCAGGCGCACAAGCTCGGCTTGTCGCTGCCGGTGGCCAGTCTCGTCGACGGGCTGTTTGCAGCCATGGTCGAGGCCGGTGACGGCGAGCTTGATCACGCCGGATTGATCCGCCAGTTACGCCGCAACAACACTTTGCCTGAATAAAAATAATTTGCTGGAGCCTGCCATGACCGAATCCACCCCACGCCGCCTGCGCAGCCAGTTATGGTTCGATGATCCCAGCCATGCTGACCTCACCGCGCTGTACGTTGAGCGCTACATGAACCAGGGGCTGACCCGCGCTGAACTGCAATCGGGGCGGCCGATTATCGGCATCGCCCAGACCGGCAGCGACCTGACCCCGTGCAACCGTCATCACATTGAACTGGCCAAGCGGGTCAAGGATGGCATCCGCGATGCGGGCGGGATCCCGATGGAATTCCCGGTGCACCCGATTGCCGAGCAGTCACGCCGCCCGACCGCCGCACTGGACCGCAATCTGGCCTATCTGGGCCTGGTTGAAGTGCTGCACGGCTACCCGCTGGATGGCGTGGTGCTGACCACCGGCTGCGACAAAACCACCCCGGCGTGCCTGATGGCCGCCGCCACCACCGACTTGCCATCCATCGTGCTGTCCGGCGGGCCGATGCTCGACGGTTGGCACAAAGGCCAGCGCATCGGCTCCGGCACGGTGCTGTGGCATGCGCGCAATTTGCTCAGCGCAGGCGAGATCGACTACGAAGGGTTCATGACCCTGACCACCGCCTCGTCACCCTCGGTGGGCCACTGCAACACCATGGGCACCGCGCTGTCGATGAACGCGCTGGCCGAAGCGTTGGGCATGTCGTTGCCGGGTTGCGCGAGCATTCCGGCGCCGTACCGCGAGCGCGGGCAAATGGCTTATGCCACCGGCATGCGCATTGTCGATCTGGTACGCGAAGACGTGCGCCCGTCACAGATCATGACCCACGCCGCCTTCGAAAACGCCATCGCTGTGGCCTCGGCCCTCGGCGCCTCCACCAACTGCCCGCCGCACCTGATCGCCATCGCCCGCCACAGCGGCATCGACCTGTCGCTGGACGACTGGCAGCGCGTCGGTGAAGACGTGCCGTTGCTGGTCAACTGCATGCCCGCCGGTGAATACCTGGGCGAAAGCTTCCACCGTGCGGGCGGCGTTCCGGCGGTGATGCACGAACTGGATAAAGTCGGCCGTCTGCACCGCGATTGCCTGACCGTGAGCGGCCGCAAGATGGGCGAAGTGGTGGCCGATTGTGTGACCGGCGACCGCGACGTGATCCGCTCCTACGAAGACCCGTTGATGCACCGCGCAGGCTTTATCGTGCTCAGCGGCAACTTCTTCGACAGCGCGATCATGAAGATGTCGGTGGTCGGTGAAGCGTTTCGCAGCACCTACCTCAGCGACCCCGAGCGGCCCAACAGTTTTGAAGCGCGGGCCATCGTCTTTGAAGGCCCGGAAGACTATCAGGCGCGGATCAACGACCCGTCACTGGACATCGACGAGCGCTGCATTCTGGTGATTCGCGGCTGCGGCACTGTGGGCTTCCCCGGCAGTGGCGAGGTGGTCAACATGACCCCGCCGTCCGCCATGATCAAGGCCGGTATCGACTCGTTGCCGTGCATGGGCGACGGTCGCCAGAGCGGCACCTCGGCCAGCCCGTCGATCCTCAACATGTCCCCGGAATCGGCGGTGGGGGGCGGCTTGTCATTGCTGCGCACTGGTGACCGCCTGCGCGTCGATCTCAATGCGCGCAGCGTCAACCTGCTGGTGGACGAAGCCGAACTCGACGAGCGTCGCAAAGAACCGCTGCCACCGCTGGCCCCGTCGCAAACCCCGTGGCAGGAACTGTACCGCCAACTGGTCGGCCAGTTGTCCACCGGCGGCTGCCTGGAACCGGCCACCCTGTACTGGCGCGTCATCCCGGAAAACGGCCCGCCGCGCCACTCTCACTAACGCTCAGCTCCCTGTGTAGGAGCGAGCTCGTCTCGCGATCTTTTGATCTTGAAAGATCGCGAGGCAAGCTCGCTCCTACAGGACACGTTCGCCCAAAATTCGAGGATTGCCCCCATGAACACGCTGCAATTGAACATAGAAAACTCCCTGCCGCACGACTGGCAACGGGCAACCCTGGTCGGTCGCGTGTGGCTCCCCGGCGAACGCGGCGGCCCGGCCGTGGTGGTGATTCGTGACGGTGAAGTGATCGACTGCAGTGCGCACTTCGCGACCCTGAGCCTGTTGCTCGATCATGATCAACCTCTACAAGCGGTGCGCGAAATCAGCGGCACGCCGCTCGGCTCGATCGAGGCGTTACTGGCCAACAGCGGCGAACAGCGCGACCCGGCAAAACCTTACTTGCTGGCCCCAACCGACCTGCAAGTGATCAAGGCCGCAGGCGTGACGTTTGCCTCCAGCATGATCGAACGGGTCATCGAAGAAAAAGCCGGTGGCGACGCCCTGCGCGCCGAAGAAATTCGCGCCCTGGTGCAAGCGGCCATCGGCGATAACCTGCGCGACCTCAAGCCCGGCTCACCCGAAGCCATGCGCCTAAAGCAGGTGCTGATCGAGCAAAAAATGTGGTCACAGTACCTGGAAGTCGGCATCGGCCCGGACGCCGAGATTTTCACCAAAGCGCCGATACTGGCCGCCGTCGGCAGCGGTAACGCGATTGGCATCCACCCCGGCTCCAGCTGGAACAACCCTGAACCCGAAGTGGTGCTGGCCGTCGACAGCCAGGGCCGCATCCATGGCGCGACGTTGGGCAACGACGTCAACCTGCGCGACTTCGAAGGCCGCAGCGCGCTGCTGCTAAGCAAGGCCAAAGACAACAACGCCTCGTGCGCCCTGGGGCCGTTTATCCGCCTGTTCGACGAGCATTTCAGCCTCGACGACGTGCGCAACTGCGAAGTAACCTTGCGGGTTGAAGGCCAAGACGGCTACGTGCTCAACGGCAAAAGCTCAATGAACCAGATCAGCCGCGACCCGGCCGACCTGGCCGAACAGACCCTCAACGAAAACCACCAATACCCGGACGGCTTTGTGCTGTTCCTCGGCACCCTGTTTGCCCCCACCGACGACCGCGACCATCCCGGCCAAGGCTTCACCCACAAACCGGGCGATGTGGTGAGCATTGCCTCCACCACCCTGGGCGCCCTGCACAACCGCGTAACCACCAGCGACCAGGCCCCGCGCTGGACGTTCGGCGTGGGCGACCTGATGAAGAACCTGGCCGGCCGCGGGTTGTTGGGGTAAGGCATTGCGCAGTGGCAGGCGCTGGATTGGCAGCGCCTGTAAGGTCAACGTTCTAATACCCACCAGGTTAAGCAACACAGCCAATAAATAGCGTCAAATCGACAATTTGCGGCTCTTCCAACAGCTTCGCGAACAATGCAGCTTGATCGGGTGTGAGTTCCTGCTCACCGCCCAAGGCATCTTCTAAATGTGTCCATCTCATGATGGCCAGCGCTGAGCTATGAAGACTTTCGTCGATAAAGAACTTGAACTTCACACGGTCATCATCCGTCGGTTCAGGGAGAAAGCCTGTAAGTCGTAATTTCATAGTTAACTCTGGTCTATTTAGGGGTGGTACGTCCATTTTTGGCAGGTTTGGTTTGCTTGCCTGTATCTGGATCAAACTCACCTAAGTGTTTGCCCTGTTTGTCATACATTTCGACTGCCCCATGCTGGTAATCCCACTCATAGATTCTGCCTCTACCATCAACCCACCTATTTCGTTTTTTCCCTCCCCCTTGAACTGATGACTTTGGGCGAGCACTGACGGCGTCAGGAAACGCTGGCAATAAATCAGGTGGTTTGTGATAACCATGCCCCGGTACACTCAACACAATATAAAGCGGTGCCACCCCCGAATCAGCCGGGAACACCAGGATGAAGTCCTTGTAGTCTGGCGGGTAGATCGGGTTGACGATGATTGTGTCGGCGCTTTTGGTCGGCGGAAAGATCCAGATAGGTGGTGTGTGGGGAGCGCCTTTTAGCGGCGGGATGCCGAGCGTATCGCTTGGATCTATTGCAGGTGTCCAGATCAGTTCGACGCCATCACCAAAGTCCGCCACGTATTGCGAGCCGCGCTGGCTGAACTGGATAACGTCGATCATTTCCCATTCGGGTTTTGTGCCGGTATAGAAGCCATAGCCCTTGAGCGAGCCATCTGCCTGTTGTTCAACGTACAAACGCATGCGGGTACGGGCTTGTTTGAGTGAGCGCAATTGGTCTTCGGTGTACAGGGCGCTGTCGGCAAGATCAGACGGCCAGAAAAAAACCACCAAGCCTGCCAAAAGGCTCGCAATCATGGTTCCGCCGGCCGTTGCTGCGACTCCCATGGCCGTGCCGCCCAAAGCCAAACCGCCGACACCCGCCGGTACCGCACCACTGATGATTTCTAACGGGACCAGCCCGGAACTATCTGCCTGACGGGCACCCAGAATCGCGAAATGGCCGTAATCGCTCAGGCTGTCGACGGGCACAAAGCCCGTGGGGTCGGTGTAGTTGATAACGGCATCGGGCAGCTTGCTGCACTTGGCGAATACACAGCCCCGACGCTCAGGTTTCTGCGAGCTCTGCTGAGCTACCGATTCAGCCCGGCGTCGCTCCATGTAGGCATCTTGTCGGGCCTGAATGGCCTCGTAAGCCTTGATACCGTCGTCGCGTTCTTTGAGTTCGGCGGGGGTCATGTCGTCGAAGTACGAAGCCCCTTGACCACCATCGCCACCCACACGCCGACGTGTTTGCGTCACGCCTTGCTTGTTGCTCATAGGACGCCTTCCTGTAGGAGAGCGCCGCACGGTATCGGCATGAATATGCGCTCGAAATCAGGCGGGTCGGCAGTGCGTGTAGGCTTGTTGAGCTTCTATTGAGGGATTTGATCCACGGCATACCACGTGTAGGAGCGAGCTTGCCTCGCGATCTTTTAAACGATCAAAAGATCGCGAGGCAAGCTCGCTCCTACAGGGGGGTTGGGGGTATCAGTAGACGGCTTCGCCCGCACCGGCGGCGAGGCGGCGGAATATCAGCGCCGAGGCCATGCAGGCGATGCCGCAGAGCACCAGCATGGCGGCAACATCGCTGATTTGCGGCACGCTGTGCCCGCGCAGGTTCATCAACACGCCCAACAGTGAGGCCATCAGGCCCACCGACAGGCTCATGCTCAATTGCACGGTCATGGCCGACAGGCTGCTGGCGCGGCTGCTCAGTGCAGCAGGCACGTCGGCGTAGGTCAGCGCGCCGAGGGTGCTGTATTGCAATGAACGAATCACCCCACTGCCAAACAGCATTAGCACGATGACGCTGTAGGGGGTGGCGTCGGTAAAACTCGCGCATGAGGCCAGGGTCAGGCCGGTCAATACGGCGTTGATCACCAGCGTGCGGCGGATGCCGTAACGGCGCACCACGCGTACGGCCAGCAGTTTCATCGCAAAGGCCCCGGCGCCTCCGGCCAAGGTCAGCAGCCCGGCGTGCAACGGGCTCAGGCCAAAACACAGCTGGAACATCAGCACCAGCAAAAACGGTAACGATGAGGTGCCCAGACGCAGCAGGTTGCCGCCCCAGAAGCTGATGCCGTAGCTGGGGATGCGCAGCAGTTTGAGGTCCAGCAGCGGCTCGGCGCAGCGTTGTGCATGGCGGATGTATAACGCGCCGCAGAGCAGGCCGACGGCGATCATCAGCGCCACCCACAGGTGCGGCAACAGGCCGTGCCCCAGCGCTTCAAAGCCGAACACCAGCGCCGCCATGGCCACCGCGCTCAGTGCCAGCCCGCGTACATCCAGCCCCTGCTCACGCACGCCGGGGTAGTACGGCACATGGCGCAGCACCAACACGATACCGACCACACCGATGGGCACATTGATCAGGAAGATCCAGTGCCACGACCAATAGGTGACCATCAGGCCGCCCAACGGCGGGCCGAGCATGGGGCCGATCAACGCCGGGATGGTCAGGTACGACAGGTTGCGCAGCAGGTCTTCACGGGGTGACCAGCGCAACAGGATCAACTGCCCCACGGGCACCATCATCGCCCCCGCCGCGCCCTGGAGCATGCGCGCCAGGCACAGTTGCAGCAGTGAGTTGGAAGCAGCGCAGGCCAGGGATGAGGCGATAAACAGCGAGATGGCGATCACGAATAATCGACGCGGCCCGTAGCGGTCGGCCACCCAGCCGCTGACCGGCACACACAGCGCAGCCCCGAGCATGTAGAGCGAAACCACCAGGTTCATGCGGATGCTCGGCGCGCCGAAGTCGCTGGCCATTTGCGGCAAGGCGGTCATGACGACGGTGGAGTCGATCAGTTCCATGCACAGCGCACAGCCAATGATCATCGGCACGCGCCTCGATAACGGGCGCGTGTGCGGGAGGGTTTGGGCGATGGTCACTCAGGGGGTTCTCGGTGAGGATACGTTTTGCACGGTTTCGCCCTTACGGCATGGCACAAGCCAGATCAAAAGATCGCGAGACAAGCTCGCTCCTACAGGGCGTGAATCAGGGTTAAATGGCTAGCTTGAGGAAGTCGAAGGCCATGCGGCGGCCGCTTTCCAGGTGCGGGATGGCGTCCAGCAGGGCTTGGGTGTACGGGTGTTGCGGGTGGTCGAAGACGTCGCGCACGCGGCCGCTTTCGACGGCTACGCCGTCTTTCATCACCAGCACGTCGTCGCTGACGTGGTTGATAACGCCAAGATCGTGGGAGATGAACAGGCAGGCCAGGCCCAGGCGCTGTTTGAGGTCGTCGAGCAGTTCGAGGATTTGCGCCTGCACCGAGACGTCCAGCGCCGACACCGGTTCGTCGCACACCAGTATCTGCGGCTGCGCCGCCAGGGCGCGGGCGATGGCGA
>NZ_WIWK01000182.1:0-7110 GCF_009600165.1 Pseudomonas sp. FSL R10-0399 | reverse complement strand
CAGCCGTGGCGCGGCCGGTCACTGGTACGGTGCCGAAGCCGCCACCGACGTCGACGCGATTGCCGACGCGGCCTTCTGGGGCTTTGCCCGGACCCTGGCCAACGAATCCGCCAGTTGCCGCATCCGCCTGCTGGACGTGGCATTCAAGACGCCGCTGGTCAGCCTGATCCCCGCGTTGCTGCACGCCGATGCCGAAACCGAAATGGCCATCACCGCTGACGGTCAACGCTATGTGCCGCGCCTGCGGGTACTGCAAGAACAGACCCGCGCTGTAGACGCAGCCCCGGCTCGCATCAGCCTGGGCTTTGACCTGCCGGGTCAATTGCGCAACCTGCGTTGGGAAGTGCGCGACCTTAATGCGCCAGCAGCCGATGAGCTGGACATTGCTGTACGCGCCACTGGGCTCAACTTCCGTGACGTGATGTTTGCGCTGGGGCTGTTGTCCGACGAAGCCATCGAAAACGGCTTCTCAGGCCCGACCCTGGGCTTTGAGTTTTCCGGCGTTGTGCAAGGCAAAGGCGCAGACGTCCTGGGCGACTTTGCCCCTGGCGACCGCGTCGTAGGCTTTGGCCCGTGCAGCTTTGCCAACCGCCTGGTGACCAACGCCAACGCCGTGGCGAAAATCCCGGACGGCATGTCGTTCGAAGCGGCGGCAACCATTCCAAGTACGTTCTTTACCGTGTACTACGCGTTGCACCATTTGGCGCGTCTGGAACCGGGTGAAAAAGTGCTGATCCATGGCGCTGCGGGTGGCGTGGGCATTGCCGCGATTCAAATCGCCAAATGGTGCGGTGCCGAGATTTACGCCACTGCGGGCAGTGACGAAAAACGCGATTTCCTGCGCTTGCTGGGTGTTGAACACATCTTCGACTCGCGTTCGCTGGCGTATGCCGACGAGGTGTTGGCCGTGACTGGCGGGCGTGGCGTCGATGTGGTGCTCAACTCCCTGGCCGGTGAAGCGATCAACCGCAACCTGCGCGTGCTCAAACCGTTCGGCCGCTTCCTGGAGCTGGGCAAGCGCGACTTCTACCAGAACACCCGTATTGGTTTGCGTCCGTTCCGCAACAACATCAGCTATTTCGGCATCGACGCCGACCAACTGATGAGCGAGCGCCCGGACCTGACCCGTCGCCTCTTCGGGCAAATGATGGGGCTGTTCGAACAAGGCATTCTGCACCCGCTGCCGTTCCGCGAATTCGACGCCAACCAAGTGGTTGAAGCGTTCCGCTACATGCAGCAGGCGCGTCAGATCGGCAAAATTGTCGTGACCTATGGCAACCCCATCGAGCACCTGGTGGAAACCCGTACCCAACCGGTGAACGCATTGCACCTCAGTGGCGATGCGACCTACCTGGTCACCGGCGGGGTGGGCGGCTTTGGCCTGCGTACTGCGCAGTGGCTGATAGACAAAGGCGCGCAGCACCTGGTGTTGCTGGGGCGTCGTGGCGCGGCGAGTCTGGAAGTCCAGCCGAGCCTTGCCGTGTGGCACGCACAAGGCATCGACGTACAAGCGCTGGCGTGCGACATCACCGATGAAGCACAACTGCGCGGCGTATTTGAACACATCGCGGCCAGCCCATACCCGCTGCGGGGGCTGGTACACGCGGCTACCGTGATTGATGACGGGCTGATCCGCAACCTTGACGCCGAGCAAATGCAACGCGTGCTGGAACCCAAAGCCAAGGGTGCGCAATACCTGCACCAACTGACACGTGATCTGGTGCTGGACTTCTTTGTGATGTTCTCCTCGGCCACCACCCTGTTCGGTAACCCCGGGCAGGCCAACTACGTGGCGGCCAACCATTGGCTTGAAGCGCTGGCCCGTCATCGCCGCGCCCAAAGGCTGGCGGCGACTGCCGTGCTGTGGGGTGCCATCGACGACGTGGGCTTCCTGGCCCGCAACGAGCAGATCAAAGACGCCCTGCAAAGCCGCATGGGCGGAGCTGCACTGCGCGCCGACGTCGCCTTGTCGCACCTGGAGCAGATGCTGATTAACGGCACTGACGGCATCGGCGTACTGGAGCTGGAATGGAAGGCCTTGTCGCGCTTCCTGCCGAGCGCCGCAAGCCCGCGCTTCCTTGAGTTGGTGCGCGCCCATGGTGGCGATCAGGAAGACGACAACGACGCTGAAGACATCCAGCGCATGCTCGTAGAACTGGACGACGAACAACTGCTTGAGCGCTTTGTCGAATTGCTCAAACACGAAGTATGCGAAATCCTGCGCTTGCCGGCGGCACGTCTGGACGCCCAGCGGCCATTGCAAGAACTGGGGTTGGACTCACTCATGAGCGTCGAGCTGGTGGTGGCACTCGAAGAGCGCTTCGGCATTCGTCTGCCGGTGATGGAACTCAGCGAGAGCTCCAGCATCGACAAACTCAGCGTGCGCATCTTGAGCCTGCTGCGCGGAGAGGCCTCGGCCAACGAATCGTCAGCTCCAACGGCTATAGCTGAAAGTGTCATGGCTCGCCACGGCGCAGAACTGACTCGCGAACAAATGGTCAAACTGGCCGAAAGCGCTGCAACACCTAACCGTTTGATTCAGTGAGTGATGCCTGTTTGAGTGAGAACACTGTAAAAACGCCCAGCGGCCTGAATGGCGGCATCAAGCAACGGCTGATCCAGCAAGCGCTGGAACGCCGTCGCGGCGAGGTGGGCGACAGCGCGGCGAGCGCCACCCTGGAGCAAGCGCAACAGGCGGCGCTGAAAGTACCCGAAGCGTTTTATCGATTTGATCAGTACCCTGGCTACCAGCAGATGCAAGTCATGCAGCAAAGCGCTGCACGCCTGGGGCTGGAAAACCCGTTCTTTCGTCTGCACGAAGGGCTGGCGGGTGCCGAAACCCGGATCAACGGCCAGGACTACGTGAACTTCGCCAGCTACAACTACCTTGGCTACTCCGGGCATCCGGTTGTGGCCCAGGCGGCCAAGGACGCGATTGATCGTTACGGCACCTCCGTGTCGGCCAGCCGCCCGGTGTCGGGTGATCGCCCGTTGCACCGTGAGTTGGAGCGTGAACTGGCCAGCCTCTACGAGGTTGACGACGCGATAGTGTTCGTCAGTGGCCATGCCACCAACGTCACCACCATCGGCTACCTGTTTGGCCCGCGCGACCTCGTACTGCATGACGAACTGATCCACAACAGCGTGTTGCAGGGTATCCAACTCTCCGGTGCTCGCCGTTTGAGCTTCGCCCACAACGACTGGCAAGCTCTGGACCGCATCCTGGGAGAACAGCGTCAGCATTTTGAGCGTGTGCTGGTGGTGGTCGAAGGCATCTACAGCATGGACGGTGACTACCCGGACTTGCCGCGATTCGTCGAACTCAAGCGCAAGCACAAAGTCTTCCTGATGGTCGACGAAGCGCACTCGCTGGGTGTTATGGGGGCGACGGGCAAAGGCATCCGAGAACACTTTGGCCTGGCTGGGGATGACGTCGACATCTGGATGGGCACCCTGAGCAAAACCCTGGCCAGTTGTGGCGGCTACATCGCGGGCAACACGGCACTGGTGGAACACCTGAAATTTCTGGCGCCGGGTTTTCTTTACAGCGTAGGCATGCCGCCCTCCGTCACGGCCTCGGCCTTGGCAGCCTTGCGCTGCCTGGCTGGCGACGTAGAGCGGGTGCAAAGCGTACAGGCACGGGGCGAACAATTCTTGCGGCTGGCCAAGGCGGCGGGACTGGACACCGCCACCAGCACTGGGCTTGCCGTGATCCCGGTGATTACGGGTAGCTCATTCAAGGCGGGTCGACTGTCCAGCGCCCTGTTTGCACGAGGCATCAACGCCCAACCGATCCTCTACCCGGCAGTGCCCGAACACGCGGCGCGAGTGCGCTTCTTCGTATCGAGCGAACACACCGAAGCCCAGATCAGCCGAACCGTAGCGATCGTCGCCGAAGAAATGGCTCGTTTGGCGTGAAGAACCGCGCCGCTTGCATCGCGAGCAGGTTTTGGGTTGCCTGATTTTGAGCGGTGCAGGCATTTGTGGGGGCTTGCCTGCGATTGCATCACCGCGTGTGTGCAGATAAACCGCGTCGCCTGCATCGCGAGCAAGCTCGCTCCTACAGCGATTGCATCACCGCGCTTGTGCAGACACACCGCGTCGTTTGCATCGCGAGCAAGCTCGCTCCTACAGCGATTGCATCACCGCGCTTGTGCAGACACGCCGCGTCGTCTGCATCGCGAGCAAGCTCGCTCCTACAGCGATTGCATCACCGCGCTTGTGCAGACACACCGCGTCGTTTGCATCGCGAGCAGGTTTTGGGTTACCTGATTTTGAGCGGTGCAAGCACCTGTAGGAGCGAGCTTGAAGTGGCCTAATGATTTTGGACACCTCAATCGGGCGCTATGATGGCGCCCAAATCTGAGGTGTTTGGATATGCGTAAATCTTATTCAAGTGAGTTCAAACTCAAGGCTGCCAGCATGGTGCTGGACGAGGGGCAGTCGGTTCCCGAGGTCTGTGCCAGTTTGGATATTGGCCCTACGGCCTTGCGCCGCTGGGTCGATCAGGTTCGCAAGGAGCGCTTGGGCTCGACTCCGGTGGGAGCCAAGGCGATTACCGCGGATCAGCGAGAGATCCAGGAACTTAAAGCCATGCTCAGGCAAAGAGACCGGGACATCGAAATCCTAAAAAAGGCCAGTGCTCTCCTGCTTTTGGACGCCAAAGATCACTCTCGTTGATCTATGAGCTGGGCGAGCAGTACGGCGTTAATGATTGCTGTCGTGTGTTCGGAATAAACCGCAGTAGCTTTTACGCATGGCGTCAGCGCCAAGGCAAAGTGAGCCCTGAGCGAGAGAAGCTCAAGGCTATGCTGGTCAAGCACCACAGGGCGTCGAGAGAGTCTGCGGGCGCTCGTACCTTGGCTAAACAGCTGCAAGCCGGCGGGCATGATGTCGGGCGGTTCATGGCTCGCAGCTTGATGCGAGAAGCAGGCATTGTCAGCCGTCAACGCCGGCGCCATAAGTACAAGTCACCCGGTGTGGAAGCTTTGGTGGCACCGCATGTGCTCAAACGCAAATTTGATGTTACGGCGGTCAATCAGGTGTGGTGTGGTGTGGGGACGTGACGTACATCAAAGTCGGCCATCGCTGGCTGTATTTCGCGGCAGTTCTGGACTTGTTCGCTCGTCGGATCGTGGGCTGGTCATTTTCGATGATCTCCGATGCCACGCTGACCTGCGAAGCCCTGCGGATGGCTATTGAGCTACGCGGTCGCCCAAAAGACGTACTGTTTCACTCCGACCAAGGTTGCCAGGGCGAATTCAACCGGTCGTCGCAACACTGGATTGTTGGACTGATTTTAGATACTCATTCAGTGCTTCGGCAGGTGTCTTCCAGCCGAGTGTTTTCCGGGGCCGCGTGTTCAGCACATTAGCCACGGCTTGGATCTCATGCGCACTCCAGCGAGACAGATCGGTACCTTTTGGGAAGTATTGCCGTAGAAGGCCGTTCGTATTCTCGTTTGTACCGCGCTGCCATGGACTATGAGGGTCAGCAAAGAAGACCTTCACTCCGGACTCGATGGTAAATCGAGCGTGATCCGACAGCTCCTTCCCACGATCCCAGGTCAAAGATCTCCACAGCTCGATGGGAAGATCAGTCACTGTTTTCTTCAATGCGTTGGCCATACTAACAGCCCCGTATCCAGCCAGCGCCGGGCCGTTCTTCGTCCGGGGAATTAGCCCATAACCTTTCTCGCGAGGCAGATGGACGAGCATGGTGAATCGAGTTGAGCGTTCGACCAGCGTTCCAATCGCAGAACGGTTCAGACCAATGATCAGGTCGCCCTCCCAATGCCCGGGTACAGCCCGGCCCTCTACCTCAGCAGGGCGACTGGAGATCATGACATCCTCGCTGACGTGTGCCCATGCTTTGGCTTGCGCTCTAGCTCTCGGCACGCGCAATGCTCGCCCTGAGCGCAGACAGCTCACCAGTTCGCGTTTGAGAGCTCCTCGACCCTGAATGTAGAGCGCCTGATATATGGCTTCGTGAGAGATGCGCATGGATTCATCGTCCGGAAAATCGATCTTGAGTCGGTTGGTAATCTGTTCGGGCGACCAGCCATTGACCCATTTACGGTCACTGCGATGTGGTTTATTTCGGCCTTTGAAGGGTGCTTGTCGAGGCCCAGCAATCTCACGGCCATCAGCGTCTTTAACTTTACCCTCAAGACGGTCTCGTATGTATTGATGCAATCGCGGATTAGTGACCAGTTTCGCTGGCTTCGGTCTCTTGGCAACTAGTTCTGCCTTCCATTGCGCAACTGAAGCTCGATATTCAAGCCGACCGCCACGAGTTGCAGCATTACGTGTCAGCTCCCGTGAAATTGTCGATGGGCTTCGTCCAAGGCGACGGGCAATCTCACGAACACCAACACTTTGCGCCCGAAGCAGCCCAATCTCTTCTCGCTCTGCGAACGATAAGTACCGTCCTGAAATGTGGTTCGACATGAATAATGGCATCCCGCCCCGATGACGGAACCAGCGTGTGCCTACCGCTGTTGATACGCCAACGGCTTGTGCTGCTTTTTCGCTTGTGATGCCGGTCGCGATCTGCACCCAGAACAGCCGCTCGATCTCATTACGAAGTGACGGCGCACCTGGAGAACGCATCGCTCCCCGGCCCGTTAATTTTTGCATCCATCCTGCGGGTCGTCCCATAAACACCTCGGTCAAAGGTGTTGCGACGACCGGTTGAATTCGCCCAGTACACCAGCCATAAATTCAGAAATGAACTGCTGGAACATGGACTCCGGCAGAGCATGAGCCGTAAAGGCGAATGCTGGGACAACGCTCCGATGGAGCGTTTCTTTGGAAGTTTGAAATCAGAGTGGGTGCCAGAAGTAGGCTACGGATCGGAACATGAGGCCCGAGTGGATGTGCAGCGCTATGTATCGCGCTACAACATCACCAGGCCGCATAGCTACAACGACTATCGGTCACCAGTCGCCAGGGAGAAGTTGGCGGCGTGAAACCTTAATCGGTGTCCAAGATTACTTGACCACTTCAGCTTGCTCGCGATTGCATCACCGCGCTTGTGCAGACACACCGCGTCGACTGCATCGCGAGCAAGCTCGCTCCTACAGCGATTGCATCACCGCGCTTGTGCAGA
>NZ_WIWK01000181.1:0-7159 GCF_009600165.1 Pseudomonas sp. FSL R10-0399 | reverse complement strand
GCACCCAGGGGCGCCCGGCGTCATGGGCGGCGGCCACGGCCAGGCGCATGCCTTCGACCTGAGCCGTGTTCGGCGTACCGAGATTAATCAGCACCGCCCCGGCGATGCGCGCAAAATCAGCGGCTTCTTCCGGGTTGTCGACCATGGCTGGCGCGGCACCGGCGCTGAGCAGCACATTGGCCATAAAGTTGGCCGACACCACATTGGTCAGGCACTGCACCAGCGGCGTATTGGCCCGCAGCGCCGCGTGCGTGGCGATCACAGACTCAATAGTCGGGGCAGCAAGGGCAGGGGAGTGATAGCTCATAAACACCTTCGTTGATAAACAGTTGAGCGCAATTTTTTTGTAGTCGCTGACGAGGTACGAAGGCTGCGATGCGGGCAGCAGGGCCGCCGTTTGGGGTCGCTGCGCAACCCATCGCAGCCAAATGCTTGGCAGCGAATACAGGTTTTCTCTCGTTTTAAAACACATGAGCCAAGCGCAAATTCAGTTGATAGTCGCGTTCAAACCCGCCGCGAACGTTCAGGTCCCTGGCCAGCGTCACCTGCACCTGATCCTTGGTGGTGACGTTGGTGGCGTACAGTGCGCGCCACTGATCAACCCGTGTGCGGGTACCGTTGTCCACGCCGTCCAGCTGTTGCGCGCCGCCCCAAGTGTGGGAGTAGCCGATTGACACATGGGACGTGTCAGTCGGGTGATAACTCAACCAGTTGATCACCTGGTAAGAGCGGTCTTGTTTGAGCGTCTGATCACCGCCACCGGCGTCCGTGTTTTTGCCGTACCAGGTGATGTCGCCGATCAAGTCCCAGCTCCAGTATTGCCCGAAGCCCTGCACAAAGCCGCCCTGCACAATGCCCTTCCAGCGGTTTTCACCCAGGTTGAAGGCTTCGTGCTTATCGTAAGTGCCGGTGGGCGCGACGATAAACGGCGAAATACCAAACCAGCGGCGCGCCTGCGGGTTGTTCACCAACCACACCGTTGAGGTCAGTTGCACGTCACCGATACCGCTGTTGCCATCAATGGACTGGCCGCCGATTTTGGCGTCATGCAACTGCCCGAACGGCAACACCACTTGCGGGTCAATCGTGTAGCCGAACACCTCCATAAAGTGCACGTAACGCAAAATGCCAATGTCAGACCTGAACCGATTACTGCCGTCGACTTTATTACCCGATGCATCGCGGTAAGTGTCGGCCGACGAATGTTGGTAATACAACAGCCCCAGATCAGTGCCCGGTGGCGCGGCAATGTAATCACCCGGATCGGCTTCAGCCGCCTGCGTCTGTTGGGTGATGGACAGCAGGCTGAACAGCGTTAACGGTAAGGTGTAGGTCTTCTTTTTCATGGGTTTATTGAAACGTCTGTCGTCATGTTTACGGGGATGTGGAAATCCGCAAGGGCGACGGTTGTTTCCTGTGGTGATCAGCGTACGCAGGCCGTGCTTATAATCAAAATCACATTTATCACTAACGATAGTGATATAAAAAAGCTGTCCATATGCCGCAAATACATAAGCTTATGACTTTAAATTTAAGCCGCGTGCTGCGTTGACAGCCACGAAACAGGCTCATTAGTCTTCGCCCAATCTGAACAGAGGTAGACCCCGTGGCCCTGAAAGTTTTATGGTATTTGAGCTTTGCCGACGGTACTTATCCGTGGTGCCCGGGCGGGTTATATCCGATTGATTTCGAGCGTTATCGAACGCTGGCGCAGACCATTGAACAGGGCGGGTTTTATGGGGCGCATGTTGCAACTTGGCCGAATGATCCTTTTATATCGGCCTCGTTTGCGGCTAGTTATACCCGGCGCATCAAGTTCCTGATTTCTTTTTATTCGCGCATGGTCCCGGCCAAGTTATTGGCCCAACAAGCGCTCACGTTTGACCAACTGACCCAGGGCCGGTTGTTGGTCAATCTAGTCAATGGGCGTGACAACATCATGCAGGGCTACGGCATTACCACCTCCCATGCCGACCGCTACACCCTGGGCATTGATTACTGGCGCAAGTTTGCTTTTTCGTATGCCCAGGGCAGCAAAACCTACTTCCCGAATACCCCGCTGGAAATCCACCCGCAGCAAAAAGACGGCGTGCAACTGTGGGGCACGGGGGATTCAACGGCGGGCGTGGCCCACGCCGGCGAGTTGGTCAACGTGTACATGACCATGCTCCGTGAAGTGGCGGTAGTGAGCGAAAAGTTTCATAAGGCGCAACAGGCGGCGCAGGCTGCAAAGCGCCAGTTCAGCGGGCTGGGCGCCTTGGCCAGCGTGGTTGTAAGGCCGACTGACAGCGAGGCGCTGGCGCACTTTTATGCGATGTTCGAAGCTACCGGCGTTGAGGTGTTGCGCGACAAAATAAACGAGTCAATCGTGCGGCGCAGTGGCGGCAAGTTCAACTTTGCCACCTTTGTCGCCCCGGATGCCAAGCGTGCCGGTTGGCTTGCCCGGCTACGTCAGCGGCAACTGCCGAGCCTCGAAGAATTGCGCCTGGAAAACAACCTGTACGCCGGGATTACGGCCTGGTCGACGCTGGATGTATTCGGGACTGGCTCATCGTCGGCGTACCTTGTCGGATCGCCCGACAGTATCGTCAACACACTCAACCGTTATCAACAAAAAGCCGGACTTAATGTCATCAGCCTGTCGGGTTGGCCCTTGCAAGAAGAAGCCGATTACGTGGCTAAGTTGCTATTGCCCCGACTCAGTTAATTAACAACTATGGATCTAAGGTGCTGCTAAAAGTTTATAAACAATTTTTTACAAGTGTTGGGAAACAAACACGTGTTCGGCAGTAGCGCTGTAACGCAACAGTCGCACTTACAACATTAAAACCCTAAACACCCGCAAATAAGGCACTTGGCCAGTTGGCACGTTCGCTGCAATAGCGTTGTTATCGTGAGATTGACTATGCCAATAGAAACTCGCCTATTTTCTATTCAGGTGGGGTAATAATTTGAAACGCGTGCACTTGGCTACTTCTGCCGTTTTACGGCATTCCTCCTTATTCGCTGTCAGCAGCGCCTTATTAACCCTTGCCCCGTTTGCCCTGGCCGATGACGCCAGCCCGAACGGCGAGCGACGTCTGGGCACGGTCACCGTGCAAGCCGCCCAACAAACCGAGGTGCAAGCGGCCAAAGCCAAACTCGACGAAGTGGCCGGCGGCACCAGCCTGGTCACTCAGGCAGAAGTCGAAAAGGGTCGCTCGGCCACCCTGGAAGACACCCTGGCCTATCAGCCGGGCGTGTATGCCCAGGCCGCGGGCGGCAACGATGCGATCAAGATCTCGATTCGCGGCTCCGGGGCCAACACCTCGCCGGGGTATTTTCGTGAAGGCACCAAGTTCCTCTTTGACGGCCTGGCGCTGACCGGCGCGGGCGGTACACCTTATGAGTTGCTCGACACCCAGGGCCTGAACTACACCGAAGTGCTGCGCGGGGCCAACGCTTTTGAATACGGCGCCTTGTCGTTGGGCGGCGCCATCAACTTTGTCACCAACACCGGGCTGACTGCGCCGGGCACGCGCATCAAGGTCGAAGGCGGCAGCTTCGGCTGGGAAAAAGAGACCCTAAGCACCGGCGGTGTGGTGGGCGATGCCGACTACTTTGTCAGTGTCGACAACTCCAGGCGCGACGGCTTCCAGGACTTCACCTACACCAAGGCCAAGGGCATCGTCAGCAACTTTGGTTACCGCTTCAGCCCCAAACTGGAAACCCGCGTGTACCTGCGTTATCGCGAGGAATACCACGAAAACTCGGGCCAATTGACCCTGGCCCAGTTGAAGAAAAAACCGTCGCAAACCAACATCGCCACCCGTGACACGCGCGGTGATTCAACCAAGCTCGGCTCCACCTGGATCGGCAGCAAAACCACTTATACCTTCGACGATGACGCCAAGCTCGAAGCCGGGCTGGTGTACCACGACTACCCGCAGATTCTTAGCCGCAAAAGTACCGTCAACCCCAACTACTGGGATTGGCGCGACATCAACTACTCGCTTAATTACACCCGCACCGATCACCTGTTTGGCCTGTCCAGCACCAGCACGGCGGGCTGGACCAGCACTCAGCACATCAATGCTGGCGTGCGTACCTACAAAGGCAATAAAGACCTCGGCATCCTGCAAAAAGACGTGAAGTACGACGGCTCGTTTGACCACGTGTTCAGCCTCGGCAACGACCTGGGCCTGACCGACAACCTGTACCTGTCTACCGGTGTGTCGGCGATCCAGATCAAGCGTAACGTCAAGGTCTCGTACAGCGACCGCCCCAACACCAGCGGCCTGCCGAGCGAGTACCTCTACGATGAGTGGCGATTCGCCCCGCGTATTGGCCTGCGTTATTACATCGCCCCCGACGTGCAACTGTTCGGTAACGTCAGCCGCACCATCGACCCACCCAGCTCCTGGTCGATTTCCGGCTCGGGCGTCACCACCAACTACACCAAGCCACTGGTGCCACAAACCGCCAACACCGTGGAGTTCGGCATCAAGGGCAAATACGGCATCTTCGACGGCAGCCTGGCGTTCTATAAGTCGTGGGTGAAAAACGAGCTGCTCAACGTTCAAGTACTCCCGGCCACTGCCACCTCGGCTGCCGTGGTGTCTACCTCCAACGCCACACCGACCATTCACCAGGGTATTGAAGCCGGCTTGAGCACCCGCCTGTGGGAAGGCGCCAACGGCGACACCTTGAACTGGCGTCAGGCGTACACCCTCAACGACTTCCACTACGACAACGACCCGCTGTTCAAAAAGAACGAACTGCCGGGCTTGCCCAAGCACATCTACCAGGCCGAGTTGCAGTACCAGTTTGCCAACGGTTTGTATGCCGGGGTCAACGTGCGCACCGCGTCCAGCACCGCCGTGGACTACGCCAACAGCTTCTATGCGCCGTCCTACACCCTGTGGGGCGCACGCTTTGGCTTCGACGATCCGGGCAAAACCTGGCAGGTGTACCTGGACCTGAAAAACCTCACCAACAAGGCCTACGTGACTGCCGTGGCACCGTCGTATGACGTGCAGGGCAAAGACACGGCGGTGCTCTACCCCGGTGATGGTTTCGGCGCCTTTACCGGCGTGACTTACAACTTCTAAGCCTGCGCAGCCAGCGTCGCGAAGTACGCGGCGCTGGTGGAGGAAGCACATGACCCTGACCACAAGGCTTGCCCGCCTGGCGCTGATCGCCGGTATCGGGCTGCTGGGCGCCTGCAAACCGGCCAGCGAAGCGCCGCGCGCCATCGTCGTCAATGCCGATGCCAGCGCCAGCCAACCCGATGACTACCGCGAAAGCAGCCCCGGCAAACCGGGCGGCACGCTGCGCCTGTCGACTTCATCCGACACCACCACGCTCGATTTGCATTCGATTTCCCACGGCAACACGCAATGGCTGGGGCGCATCCTGTTTGACTGCCTGGTGTACCAGGACGAGCAGGGCAACATCACCCCTTGGCTGGCCAAGTCCTGGGAGATTTCGCCAGATGGCAAGACCTACACCTTTCATCTTCGTGACGACGTGACCTACAGCGATGGCGAAAAATTCAACGCCCGCGCGCTACAGCTCAACCTTGAACACATGCGTGACCCCAAGACCAAATCACCGCTGGCGGCGGCTTACATCGCCCCGTACGTGGACGGTCGCATCATTGATGAGTACACCTTCGAAGCGCACCTGCGCGAACCCTATTCACCGTTTCTCGATGTGCTGGCGCAGTCGTACCTGAGCATGCTGTCGCCGCGCCAGATCGTCGAGGCGCCCAAATCCATCGCCGAACACCCCATCGGCACCGGGCCGTTTGTGCTCGAAAGCTATACCCGCGACCAAGGCCTGAACTTCGTCAAGCGCAAGGGCTACCACTGGGCACCCGAAGTCACCGGGCATCAGGGCGAGGCCTACCTCGACCGCCTCGAAGTAAGCATCGTGCCCGAGGCGATGATTCGCTTCAGCTCGCTGGAGTCGGGGCAGTCCGACTTCACCGTCGATGCGCCGGCGCAAAACGCCAAGGCCATCCGGCAAAACCCCGATTTGCACATCCGCAGCCTGATCCGCAAGGGCAACCCGTTTCGCAGCATGCAGTTCAACACCGAGAAGTTCCCGTTTCAGGACGTGGTGGTGCGCCGTGCCGTGACCAAAGCGGTTGATCGCGATGGCATTGCCTGGATCGCCGGTTTTGGCGAGTACCAGCCTAAAAGCGATTTTCTGGCCAGCAACACCCGATTCTACGACCCGGCCTACAAAGACGTGCTCAAGTACGACGTGGCCGAAGCCAACCGTCTGCTCGACAGCGCCGGTTGGGAGCAGCGCGACGCCGAAGGTTACCGGGTCAAAAATGGCCAGCGTCTGGCGGCCGAATTGCTGACTTACGAAACCGGTGCCTACCCCAGCAGCATTGCCGTGGCGATTCAGGCTGACCTGAAAAAGGTCGGCTTCCAGTTGACCATCGACATCGCGCCGCTGCCGCTAATCCTCGAAAAACGCTATGCCGGCAACTTCCAGGTCATCGCCGCCGGCTACTGGCACACCAACACCCCGGACGGCCTGTACATCCTCTACCACAGCAAATCCATCAGCACGCCGAGCTTTATCGGGCAGAACATCGGCAGCTTTCGCGACGAGCCACTGGACGTCGCCCTCAGCGCCGCACGGCAGACCACCGACCCGGTTGAGTTGCAAAAGCTGTACAGCATCGCCCAGCAACGCCTCGCCGAAAACGTCCCGGCAGCGCCGGTGTACGAGAGCCACGTGCTGGTGGCCTACCGCAACGCGGTCAAGGGCTTGATCTTCGACACCTCGCATAACACTCCGATTTTCACCACGGTCTGGCTCGACCAGGAGGCCAAATGAATCCGCTGCGCCTGATCCTTCGTCGATTGTTGTCCGGCATTGGCGTGCTGTGGGGCGCGGCAACCCTGACCTTTCTGGCCATCAACCTGAGTGCGGGCGACCCGGCGATGGCCATTCTCGGCGGGCCAGGGGCCAACCCGAGCGCCGAATTGATTGCCCAGGTGCGCGCTGAATACGGCCTCGACCAACCCTTGATCGTGCAATACGGCCAGTACCTGGGGCGCCTGGCCCAGGGTGACTTGGGCGACTCGTACAACTTGCGCAGGCCCGTGGGGCAGGTCATCAGCGGGCAACTCGGCGCCACCGTGCAACTGTCGCTGAG
>NZ_WIWK01000180.1:0-7170 GCF_009600165.1 Pseudomonas sp. FSL R10-0399 | reverse complement strand
CAAACGCCTGGGCCTGCTGGCCAGTGCCGCGGTGTTTGCCGCCAGCGTTCACGCCGCCCCGCAAGACGGCGGTGTGCTCAACCTGATCGCCCAGCCCGAGCCGCCATCGCTGATGCACGGGGTGGTCACCCATGTCTCGACCCAATACGTCAGCGGCAAAATTCTCCAGGGTTTGCTGACCTTTGATACCGATCTCAAGCCCAAGCCAGTGCTGGCGCGCAGCTGGACGGTGTCACCGGACGGCCTCACCTACACCTTTGAATTGCAGCCCGACGTGCAATGGCACGACGGCAAGCCGTTCACCGCGTCTGACGTGAAGTTCAGCTTCGGCACCTTCTACCCCGAAGTCGATAAACGCATTGCCAGCGTGTTCGAGGAGTACCTCGACAACATCGACGCCAGCCAGCCGCACCAGGTGGTTTTCCACCTGAAAAAACCTTTCGCGCCGTTCCTGTCATTGCTCGGCAGCGGCCTGCGCCCGATTGCCCCGGAGCACCTCTACGCGGGCACCGATTTTCGCAGCAACCCGTACAACCTCAAGCCGGTGGGTACCGGGCCGTTCATGTTTGCGGAATGGAAGCGCGGCGCTTACATCAAGCTGGTGAAGAACCCTAACTACTGGAAGAAAGGCTTGCCGCACCTGGACGCGATTGTCTTTCACGTGATCCCGGACGGCTCCTCGCGTGCTGCCGCTTTTGAGCGCAACGACGTGCAGGTGCTGCGCAGCGGCGATGCCGACTACTCCGACCTCAAGCGCCTGGGCGCACTGCCGGGCGTGGAGTCTTCGGACAAGGGCTGGGAGCTGTACTCAGGGCTGGCCTACTTGCAGTTCAACACCCGCAAGCCACCGCTGAACAATCCCAAGGTTCGCCAGGCGATTCTGTATGCGCTGAACCGTCCGTTTATCGTCGACAACATCTTCTTTGGTGCGGGCAAGGTGTCGCCCGGTGCTTTCGCCTCCAGTTCGCCTTACCACGACCCGCAACTGCCGCAGTATGGCTATGACCTGGCCAAAGCCAAGGCGCTGATCGCTGAGTCCGGAGTGGACGTGGGTGCGGTGCGCATTCGTTTGCTCAACGGTGAAAAAGGTGGCGCCTGGGAGCGTCTGGCCGAATACACCCGCCAGGCCTTGCAGCCGTTGGGCTTCAAGGTGCAGGTGGTGACGTCGGACGCGGCGACCTGGTTCCAGCGCGTCAGCGATTGGGACTTTGACCTGACCTACAACTTTATCTTCCAGATCGGCGACCCGTACCTGGTCAACGCCTACCTGTACCGCACTGACTACATCCTCAAAACCTCGCCGTTCGCCAACGTCGGCGGCTACAGCAACCCGGACGTCGACAACCTGTGGAGCAAGGTCGCTGACACCCCTGAGGGCGCGGAGCGGACTCGCGTGTACAGCGAGCTGGAGCACAAGCTCAACGACGACCTGCCGGTGGCGCCGATCTTTGAGATGCGCTACCCGACGCTGTTCCACAGCCAGGTGAAAAACCTGCTGCAAACCGCCACCAGCCTTAACGAAGACTACGAGAGCGTCTACCTGGACGCCCCGGCGCCATGAGCGGCGTGTGGTTCCTGGGCGCGCGCCTTGGGCGTGCGCTGCTGATGATCCTTGGCGTGCTGGTGCTGAGCTTTTTGCTGGTGCGTTTGGCGCCGGGGGATCCGGCGCAGTTGATGGCCGGTGAGGCCGGGGTCGACGATGCCCAGTACATCGCCAAGCTGCGCAGTGAGATGGGGTTGGATCAGCCGTTGCCCCAGCAGTTATTGCACTACTTGGGGCAGGTGGCGCACCTGGATCTGGGGTACTCGTATCGCAATCAGGCGCCGGTCTGGGACTTGTTGTCCGAGCGCTTGCCCGCCACCTTGAGCCTGATGGGCTCGGCGTTTGTCATCTCGTCACTGTTTGGCGTGGCCCTTGGCGCGCTGGCTGCGCTCAGCCGCCAGCGCCGCCGCTGGCTGGACGGGCTGATTTCCAATGGTGCGCTGTTGTTGTACGGCACGCCGCCGTTCTGGCTGGCGATGCTGTTGATCGTGTTGTTCTCGGTCAAGCTCGACTGGCTGCCCGCGTTCGGCATGCAGACCGTCGCCGCCGACCTGAGCGGCTTCGCCTGGCTGGGCGACCGCCTGCGCCATCTGGTGCTGCCGTGCCTGTCGCTGAGTTTTCTGTTCCTGGCTTTGTACGTGCACCTGACCCGCGCCGCGACCCTGGAGGCGCTGCAACAGGAGCATGTTTACACGGCCCGTGCCAAAGGCCTGGCGCCGTCACGGATCGTCTACGCCCACGTGCTGCGCAACGCGCTGCTGCCGGTGGTGACCTTTGCCGGGTTGCAACTGGGGCAACTGGCCAGCGGCGCCTTGCTGATTGAAGTGGTGTATTCCTGGCCGGGCATCGGCCGCTTGATGTACGACGCCCTGTCCCAACGTGATTACAGCGTGTTGCTGGGCGGCTTTTTGCTGATCTCGGTGTTGGTGGTCGGTTTCAACCTGCTCACGGATTTGGCTTGCCGCCTGATCGACCCGCGCATCGGCGCCGAAGGGGCAGCACGATGAGGGATTCCAGTGTGTGGCAACGTTTTATCGGGCAACCTGCGGCGCTGATCGGCGCGCTGTTTTTATTGCTGCTGGGCCTGCTGGCCGTGTCGGCACCGTGGCTCTGCCAGGGCTCGCCCTGGGAGATGAACACCACGCCCATGCTCGCGCCGTTTACCCAGGCCGGGCATTGGCTGGGCAGCGACATGTTGGGCCGCGACCTGGCCACCGGCTTGCTGTACGGCGCACGAGTGTCGCTGTCCGTGGGGCTGCTGGCGACGCTGGCCACTTTGCTCACCGGCTTGCTGGTGGGAGCATTGGCCGGTTACTTCGGCGGCTGGCTGGACGCGGTGCTGATGCGCGTGGCCGAGTTCTTCCAGATCATTCCGCAACTGGTGCTGGCAGTGATTCTGGTGGCCGTGCTGGAGCCGTCGCTGGGCACCATCGTGTTGGCCATCGCGCTGGTGGCCTGGCCTGCGGTGGCGCGCTTGGTGCGCAGCGAGTTCCTCAGTTTGCGTCAGCGTGAATTCGTGCAGGCTGCGCGGGTGCTGGGGCAAGCGCCGTTGGCCATCGTGTTTCGGCAAATCCTGCCGAACGCCTTGGCGCCGTTGCTGGTGACGCTGAGTTTTGTGATGGCCACAGCGATTCTCACCGAAGCCGCGCTGGCCTTTCTTGGCCTCGGTGACCCGGATGCCATGAGCTGGGGCTACATGATCAACGCCTCGCGCGGGATGCTGCGCGACGCCTGGTGGATGAGCCTGATGCCGGGGCTGGCGATTCTGTTTTGCGTGCTGGCGGTTAACCGTGTGGGCGAAGGCCTGCGCATTGCTTTTGAACCTGCCCGTCGCCCTGGAGACTCCGCATGAGCGCAGCCCAACCGATTTTGCTCGACGTCGAGCACCTGCGCATCGCCTTGCCGTCGGGCGGCGACCGCAGCCATGCGCTACATGACCTATCGCTGCACGTGCGCGAAGGCGAATGCCTGTGCGTGGTGGGCGAGTCTGGCTCGGGCAAGTCGATGCTAGCCAAGGCCCTGCTGCGCCTGCTGCCAGCACCTCTAAAAATCGAGCACGGCACCCTGCGCTGGCGTGGTGAAGACCTCGCCAACCTGGATGAACCGGCCATGCGCGCTTTGCGCGGGCGCGACATCAGCATGGTTTTTCAAGAGCCGATGAGCGCGCTCAACCCGTTGCTCAGTGTGGGTCGACAGATCGACGAAACCTTGCAGGCCCATGGTGTGAAAGACCGCGCCCAGCGCCGTACAAGGGTTGTCGAACTGCTCGGCTATGTCGGCCTGCCGGACCCGGAGCGGCTCTACCATGCCTACCCATTTGAATTGTCCGGTGGCCAGCGCCAACGCGTGGTGATCGCCATGGCGCTGGCCTTCGCGCCGAAGTTACTGATCGCAGATGAGCCGACCTCGGCATTGGACGTGACCACGCAACGGCAAATCCTCGATTTGCTGCGGCGCATCCAGCGTGAGCAGGGCATGGCCATGCTGTTTATCACCCACGACTTTGCCGTGGTCGAGGCCATTGCCGACCGCGTGCTGGTGTTGCAAAAGGGCCATTACGTCGAAGCAGGCACAGCGGCTCAGGTACTGGGTGCGCCGCAGCAAGACTACACTCGGCAGTTGATTGCGGCGGTGTCTGCGGCCCCCGATCACCCGCGCCCGACCCTGGCGCCGGGCAAGCCGGTGTTGCAGGCGCAGCAGCTGGAAAAACAATTCAGCCGCCGCCTTGGCTGGTGGGGGCGACGCACCACGCGGGCGCTGGCGGGTGTCGACCTGCAACTGGCCGAAGGCGAAACTTTGGGCATTGTCGGTGAATCCGGCTCGGGCAAATCGACCTTGGGCCGCTGCCTGGTGCGTTTATTGCGCAGCGATGGCGGCATCTTGCATTGGCACGGGCGTGACGTCACCGACCTGCCTGAAGCGCGGTTGCGCGCGCAGCGTGGCGAGGTGCAAATGATCTTTCAGGACCCGTTCGCATCGCTCAACCCGCGCCAGCGCATCGGCACGCAACTGATGACCGGGCCGCTGGCCCAAGGTCGCAGCCCGGCGCAGGCGGCAGAAAAAGCACGAGAAGTGCTGGGCCTGGTAGGCCTGCCAGAGACCGCGCTGGAGCGTTATCCCCATGAGTTTTCCGGCGGCCAGCGCCAACGTATCGGCATTGCACGGGCCTTGGCGGTGGAGCCCAAAGTGCTGATCGCGGACGAATGCGTGTCGGCACTCGATGCGCTGATTCAGGTGCAAATTCTTGAATTGCTTGAGGACCTGCAACGGCGGTTGAAGCTGAGTATTGTCTTCATCACCCACGACCTGCGCGTGGCGGCGCGTTTGAGTGACCGCATCGCCGTGATGCAGGCCGGGCAAGTGGTGGAGCAAGGCGCGACCGCCGCGTTGCTCGGCCAACCCAACCACCCTTACACCCGCAGGCTGCTGCAAGATTTTGCGCTGCATACCCCGGTGCTGGAGGCCACACCATGAGCCAACGGATGATGAGCCTCAACGCGTTTTTGATGGCCACCGGGCACCATATCGCGGGCTGGCGCCACCCCGAGGCGCAGGCCGATGGCGGCCTGAACTTCGCCCACTATCAGCAACTGGCCCGCACTGCCGAACGCGGCTGTTTCGATGCGCTGTTCCTCTCAGACACCTTGGCCATGTTGCCGGGCAGCGTTGAGGCGCTGAGCCGCATGTCGCGCACCGAGCACTTCGAGCCGCTGACGTTATTGGCGGGGTTGGCCGCCGTCACCGAGCGCATTGGCCTGGTGGCGACGGTGACCACCTCTTACAACGCGGTTGAGTCGCTTGCCCGGTCCTTCACTTCTCTTGAAGCCCTCAGCGGGCAGCGCAGCGGCTGGAACCTGGTGACCTCCAGTAATGCCAACGAAGCCTTCAACTTTGGACGAGACGGCCACTTTGAACACGCGCGGCGTTATGAACGGGCCCACCGCTTTTTGGCCGAGGTGCAGCAACGCTGGGCCAGCGCCGGTGTAGCGCCGGTGCAAGTGCTGGCCGGCGCCTCACGGGAAGGCTGCGAGCTGGCAGCGGCCCATGCCGAAGTGGTGTTCACTGCACAACCTGAGCTGGCGGGCGCCCAGCGTTTTTACCGTGATCTCAAGGCCCTGTTGCCCAAATACGGGCGTAGCGCCGAGCAGGTCAAAATCATGCCGGGGGTGATGCCCATCGTCGCTGACACAACGGACGAAGCGCAGGCCTTGTTTGATCAGTTGCAAGGGTGGGTGCAGCCCGAAGTCGGTCTGTCGCTGCTCGCAGATATTGCCGGTGGCACCGACCTGTCGGCCTTCGCGCTGGATGGGCCGCTGCCTGAACTGCCCGCTACCGAGTCCGGGGTCAGCCGTCGTGACCTGCTGATCCGTGTGGCCCGAACAGAAGGCTTGAGCATTCGCCAGCTTTACTTACGCATGGCAGCGGCACGCGGGCATCTGGTGCTGGTGGGCGATGCGCGGCACGTGGCCGACACACTGGAGCAATGGTTTGTTGAAGGCGCCGCCGATGGCTTTAACGTGATGCCGCCGTATCTGCCCGGTTCGCTGGATGCGTTTGTCGACAAGGTAGTGCCCGAGTTGCAGCGTCGTGGCTTGTTCCGCCGCGCTTATCAGGGCCGCACGTTGCGTGATCATCTTGGCCTGCCCCGTCCCGATTATTTTGCCGCTCAGGAGGCCAACAGTGCCCAAGGCTGACCCCAACCGATTCGCCCACCTGCCGCTGGTGCGTGGCCAACTGATAGACGTGCGCCCCGGACGACGGCTGAGCGTGGCCGTGCATCAGGGCAACCGCGACACCGTGGTGTTTTTGGGCCATGGCAGCGGCGGCAACAAAGACCAGTGGCGCGAGCTATGGCGCAACTTGAGCGAGCAGGGCTACACCTTGGTGGCCTGGGACCTGCTCGGCCATGGCGACAGCGACAAACCGCGCGACGCCAGCGCCTACGCCTGGGACGAACTGGTGGCCGATAATCTGGAGGTGCTCAAGCGCTATGCCGGGCCGCGCAACCTGTACGTGGCGCACTCCTACGGCACCGGCCTGGCCATGAGCACTTTGCTTGCATTGCCGCGCCAACAACCGGCGCTGCGCATCGACGGCGCGTTGCTGCTGGGCAGCGTCTTGCATCGCCCGGTAGGGACGGGTGGGTTGTTGAGTTTGCCGAACTGGCTGCTGACGTTATTACGGCCGATATTGGCCAAAGACTTTCGCGCCCGCGCCTGGCACCCCGAGGCTGATCCGGCGTTGGTCGACTATGAGGATGGCCTGGCCCAGCGCAACCGCCTGGACGTGTTCAAAGCCCTGATGAACAACGCCCAATGGCCCGACGCCCAAGCGTTGGCCGGGCTGGATGTGCCGGTGTACGTGGTGTCTGGCGAAACCGACGGCCTGACCCCCGCCAGCGGCGGCGAAGCCCTTGCCCGCCACCTGCCCAACGCGCACTACCAGGTATTGCCCTGCGGCCATCAACTGATGCTCGAACGCCCGGAGCAAGTACTGCAAGCCTTCGAGCGTTTAGCGGCTAACTGTTGACCTCTGTAGGAGCGAGCTTGCCTCGCGATCTTTTGATCTAGATCTTGCTTTTGATCTTGATCTAAAAGGCCCCATTAAACCACGCTGGCCGAACGCAG
>NZ_WIWK01000017.1:0-67784 GCF_009600165.1 Pseudomonas sp. FSL R10-0399 | reverse complement strand
GGGCGGGCTGTTTGGGGTCGGCGGCGCGGTGGTCGCGGCCCCGGTGCTCACCAGTGTGTTTGGCACCACGCAAGTGATGGCCCAAGGCTTGTCGCTGGCTCTGGCGGCGCCCAGCACGGCGGTCACATTGTTGACGTACGCGGTGCACGACGAGGTGAGCTGGCTGATGGGCATCCCCATGGCTATCGGCGGTCTGCTGAGCATCAGTTGGGGCGTTAAGCTGGCGCATGCGCTGCCAGAGCGCATGCTGCGGGGAATGTACTGCGCCTTTTTGCTGCTGTGTGCGGCGTTGCTGGCGATTAAAGCTTAAAGCCTTCGACGATGTACTCGGCAAAGCACTCAATGATCGGCGAGGCCGCGCTGTTGTGTTTGCGCAGCAGCACGATGCTGGCAGACGGTAACTGGGGCAGGTTTTCTGCCTCGCCAATGATGCGTAAATCCGCTGGCAGCAGGCTTTGCAACTGGGCCGTCACCGCCAGCCCGGTGCTCACCACTGCATTGATCGCCGACAGGCTGGCGCTGGTGTAGGCAATCCGGTACTCGCGCTGCGCCAGGTCCAGAGCATTGCACGCCCAAGTGCTGCAAAAGCAGTCGGTATTGAACATGGCCAGCGGCATGGGCGTGCGTTCGTGGGGGGCGAAGCCTTCGGCGACCATCCACACAAAGCGCTCCTGACGCAGGATCTGCCCGGTTTCAGTGCCGGGCTCGCGGGTCACAATGGTCAGATCCAGATCGTTGCGCTGTAACAGCAGAGCGGACGGCTCGCAATGCACCTCAACGTTGATCAGCGGATAGTCCTGGGCAAAGCGCGACAAGATGCCGGGTAAAAAACGCATGACGTAATCGTCCGGCGAGCCGATTTTCACGGTGCCGACCATTTTTGGCAGGCTCAGCGTATTGAATACCTCGCTGTGCAGCTTGAGGATGCGCCGCGCATACCCCAGCAGCACCTGACCTTCTGGTGTGAGGCTGACCGTACGGCCATCGCGCTGGAACAGCGTGCAGTGCAGCACGTCCTCTTCCAGGCGCTTCATTTGCATGCTCACCGCCGATTGCGTGCGATTGACCGCTTCTGCCGCGCGAGTAAAGCCGCCGTGATCGGCAATCGCAGCGAAAGTGCGCAGCAAGTCAGTGTCGATACTCGGAAAACCGGCCATTCATCAATCTCGCAAATGGGTCGCATAAGAAACATTCGTTGGATTGATCTTATGCCTGGGCAGAGACTTGAGCCATCCCCCAGGAGGTCCAGGTGATGAAAGGTCTAAAAGAAAATGCGTGGATGGCGCGTATTGCGCGATGGTATCAACTGTCCCGTGAGCGGGCGGCGCTGCGGCGAATCAGCGATGCAGGGCTCAAGGATTTGGGCTTGAGCCGGGCTGACATCGAAACCGAAAGCTATCGCCCGTTTTGGGATGATCCGTTGAAGAAGTGAGTTAGAGCAGGGCCTTGTGGGAGCAGGCTTGCTCGCGATGTCATCCACTCGATTTAGCTGAAAAATAGAGTCGTCTGCATCGCGAACAACCTGCCTCGTACGGTTTTTAGCGCTTAACCTGCTTCAACGTTTCGGCAATCAGGAACGCCAATTCCAGCGACTGATCGGCGTTCATGCGCGGGTCGCAGTGGGTGTGATAGCGGTCTGACAGGCTGTCTTCAGTGATCGGATTGGCGCCGCCAATGCACTCGGTGACGTTCTGTCCGGTCATTTCGATGTGAATCCCGCCGGCGTAGCTGCCTTCGGCTTCATGTACCTGGAAGAACTGCTTCACTTCGCCAAGGATCTGCGCGAAGTCGCGGGTCTTGTAGCCGCTGCTGGCCTTGATGGTGTTGGCGTGCATCGGGTCGCAACTCCACAGCACTTTTTTGCCTTCGCCTTCGACGGCGCGGATCAGTTGCGGCAAATGGTCGCCGACCTTGTTGGCGCCCATACGCACGATCAGGTTAAGACGGCCCGGATCGTTGTCAGGGTTGAGGATGTCGATCAGGCGGATCAATTCCTCGGTGTTCATGGTCGGGCCGACTTTAACCCCGATCGGGTTGTTCACGCCGCGCAGAAACTCCACGTGGGCACCGTCCAGCTGGCGGGTACGGTCGCCAATCCACAGCATGTGTGCCGAGCAATCGTAGTAATCGTTAGTCAGGCTGTCGCGGCGCACAAAGGCTTCTTCGTAGTTCAGCAGCAACGCTTCATGGGCGGTGAAGAAGCTGGTTTCACGCAGTTGCGGCGAGCTGTCCATGCCGCAGGCGCGCATGAAGGCCAGGGTTTCGTCGATACGGTCGGCCAGTTGGCTGTACTTTTCTGCCAGCGCCGAGTTGGCGATGAAGTCCAGGTTCCACTTGTGCACCTGGTGCAGGTCGGCAAAACCGCCCTGGGCAAAGGCGCGCAGCAGGTTCAGGGTTGCGGTGGACTGGTGATAAGACTGCAACAGGCGCTCTGGATCAGGCACGCGGCTTTTTTCATCGAAACCGATACCGTTGACGATGTCGCCGCGATACGCCGGCAGCGTGACGCCGTTGATGGTTTCATCGTTGGCCGAGCGCGGCTTGGCGAACTGGCCCGCCATGCGCCCGACTTTGACGACCGGGCAGCCCGCCGCGAAGGTCATGACAATGGCCATTTGCAGTAACACCTTAAAGGTGTCGCGAATCTTGGCTGCCGAAAACTCTGCAAAACTTTCAGCGCAATCGCCGCCCTGCAACAGAAACGCCCGACCTTGGGTGACCTCGGCAAACTGACGGCGCAGTTCGCGGGCTTCTCCGGCAAACACCAGTGGCGGGTAACTCGCCAGGCTTTGCTCGACCCGCAACAAGTGGGCCGCGTCAGGGTAGTGGGGTTGTTGCTGGATCGGCAGGGCGCGCCAGCTGTCAGGGCTCCAGGGTTGGCTCATCGCAGACTCTAGTGTCGAAAGGGGATGGCGCATGTTAGCAGCAATTAGTGCGTGACCTGTTGCGTTGCAATGGCCGACAATCGTGCCTTTGCGCTCGGCATCGAGTGGTGGTTTTTAGCGCGCTGGCCGTGTGTGCCGGGCGCGGCGAGGAGAGGCAATGTCTGAGGAGCGCATAGAGCGCCTGCTCGCTGAAGTCCATGATGACTTCGGCATGATTCGAGTGTTTGAAGTGGAAGACTACCGCTTCCTCGAATTTGGCGATGCGATCGAGCAGAGCTGCGTGTTCACCACGGACCCCAGTTGGCTGGAATACGACTACACCCGCGCCATGCTGATTGGTGCCTTGTGCCATGAAGCGCCAGAGAGCGCCCTGTTTCTGGGGTTGGGTGCCGGGACGCTGACTCAGGCCTGCCTCAAGTTTTTGCCTCTGGAAGACGTCGAAGCCATTGAACTGCGCCCGGATGTACCGCGCCTGGCCATTGAGCACTTGGGGCTGGACGACGACCCGCGGCTGTACATTCGCATTGGTGACGCGGTGGAGCTCTTGCCCAGCGCCGAGCCTGCCGACCTGATTTTCGTCGACCTTTACAACGACCTGGGGCCGGCGCCTGGTCATTTGGCCTGGACCTTCCTGGAGAACTGCCAGAAAAAACTCCAGCCCAACGGCTGGCTGGTGATCAACCAGTGGGCCACCGACGACGGCAAACCGCTGGGCGCCGCCTTGTTGCGGGGCTTGTTCCATCGTCACTATTGGGAGCTGCCGGTCAAAGAGGGCAACGTCATCTTGCTGGTGCCCGGCGATCTGGATCAGGCGCTGGACATTGACGCACTGACCGCTCGCGCACAGGCCCTGGCGCCGCGTTTGGGTTATTCGCTCGAAGCGTTGATCAAGGCCATTCGCCCTGCGACCTGAAGCGCCACGGTGAATCGTTTTAGCGACAGGCCCGTAATTGCCGGGCCACGCCCCGTTTTGCGAAGCCCAAATTATCGCAAAAGCCCGGTCTACAGAGGCTTGCAGACGATCGACTGTTAAAAAAGCGCTTTTTTTTTGTGATAAATCCGGTATAGTGCGCGCCGGCCTTTAGCCGGGCCACGTTTAGGTGTTGCACTTCCCGAAGTACGCTTCGGCTGCTCGTCCGTTTCGCGGACTACCCTGAACGCTCCATTCATTTAACGTTTTCGCAAATCCCCGCCGACAAAGCAGCCAGGGCGACTCTTGTAGTCTTACACGGCATGCGCAGCTTTGGAGCATGGGTCTTTGCGGATGCACTTAGAGGCAGACCCATGACCCAGGAAACCGGCGGCTTCGCCGCTTTTGATCTTAACCCGAACATTCTTGCAGCCGTCATCGCGACTGGCTACGAAGAGCCTTCGGCTATTCAGCAGCAATCGATCCCGATCATTTTGGCCGGTCACGACATGATTGGTCAGGCGCAAACCGGTACGGGTAAAACCGCCGCCTTTGCCCTGCCTATCCTCAATCGCATCGATCCTGCAAAGCGCGAACCGCAAGCCCTGATCCTGGCGCCAACCCGTGAGTTGGCGCTGCAAGTAGCAACCGCTTTCGAAACCTACGCCAAGCAAATGCCTAGCGTTAACGTTGTGGCCGTTTACGGCGGCGCGCCCATGGGCCCACAACTGAAAGCAATCCGTAATGGCGCACAAATCGTTGTTGCCACTCCGGGCCGTCTGTGCGACCACCTGCGTCGCGACGAAAAAGTATTGGCGACCGTGAACCACCTGGTTCTCGACGAAGCTGACGAAATGCTCAAGCTGGGCTTCATGGATGACCTTGAGGTGATCTTCAAGGCTTTGCCTGCTACCCGTCAGACCGTATTGTTCTCGGCCACCTTGCCGCAGTCGATCCGTGCCATTGCCGAGCGTCACCTGCGTGACCCGCAGCACGTTAAAATCCAGACCAAGACTCAGACCGTTACCGCGATCGAACAGGCTCACCTGTTGGTTCACGCTGACCAGAAGACCTCGGCTGTATTGAGCCTGCTGGAAGTTGAAGACTTCGACGCGCTGATCATGTTCGTGCGTACCAAGCAAGCCACCCTGGACCTGGCCAGCGCCCTGGAAGCCAAAGGCTACAAAGCCGCTGCGCTGAACGGTGACATTGCCCAGAACCAGCGTGAGCGCGTTATCGACTCCCTCAAAGATGGCCGTCTGGACATCGTTGTGGCGACCGACGTAGCCGCTCGTGGCCTTGACGTTCCGCGTATCACCCACGTGTTCAACGTTGACATGCCTTACGATCCAGAGTCCTACGTTCACCGTATCGGCCGTACTGGCCGTGCAGGTCGCGAAGGTCGTGCACTGTTGCTGGTGACTCCACGTGAGCGCCGCATGCTGCAAGTGATCGAGCGTGTAACCGGTCAAAAGGTTGCTGAGGTCCGCCTGCCGGATGCTCAGGCAGTCCTTGATGCGCGCATCAAGAAACTGACCAACAGCCTGGCGCCACTGGTTGCTGATGCTGAATCGACTCACGGCGACCTGCTGGATCGTCTGACTGCCGATATCGGTTGCAGCCCGCGTGCGTTGGCCGCTGCCCTGTTGCGCAAAGCCACCAACGGTCAGGCTCTGACCCTGGCAGCTATTGAGCGTGAGCGCCCGCTGGTGCCGAACAGTGCTCCGCGTGAGCGTTCCGAGCGCAGTGGCGACCGTCCAGACCGTGGTGATCGTGAGCGTCGTGCTCCGGCTCCATTGGCTGAAGGCCGTGCTCGTTGCCGTACCGCGCTGGGTGCGCGTGATGGTATCGCTGCCAAGAACCTGCTGGGCGCTATCCTCAACGAGGGTGGCCTGGCACGTGAAGCAATCGGTCGCATTCAAGTGCGTGATAGCTTCAGCCTGGTAGAACTGCCGGAAGAAGGCCTGGAAAAACTGCTGGCCAAGCTCAAAGACACTCGTGTCGCTGGCAAGCAGTTGAAGCTGCGTCGCTACCGCGAAGATTAATCACGGCGTGCTGTGATTGATCACTAAAAAATCCCCGACTGGTTCGGGGATTTTTTTTGCCTGCGGTTAAAGGTGCGATTGATCCCTCGATCAGGGGAGTGGGAGCGGGCTTGCTCGCGATTGGATCGACTAGGTGCAACTGATGTACCGAGTTGTTTGCATCGCGAGCAAGCCCGCTCCCACAGAGGTTTGGCGCATCATTATCCAAACCGGTAGATGTCCATCCCCAGTGCGCCCAAGGTCCAGCCCTGATGCGCAATGCTGAACGGGCCGCCCGCTCCCCGGGCAAAGTACAGCGGCAACAGGTGTTCATCGCTCGGGTGGTTTTTGGCGGCGAACGGCGCCTGTTGCCGGTACTGGTGCAAAGCTGCTTCGTCGTCGGCGGCGAGCTTTTCAATCATCCAGTCACGAAACGCTTTGGCCCATGGTTCGACGCTTTCCGGGCCCGCCTGCCAGTCCAGCTCGCGCAGGTTGTGGGTGATGCTGCCTGAACCAATGATCAAAATGCCTTCACTGCGCAAACTTGCCAGCGCCTGGCCCACTTCATTCAAGCCCGCAGGGCCCATTTGGCTGGGCAGCGACACCTGCACCACAGGAATGTCGGCTGCCGGGTACATCAATGACAGCGGCACCCAGGCGCCATGGTCGAAAGGACGTTTGGCATCCAGTTGCGCGGGCAGGCCGTGTGTGGCCAGCAGTTGCACGATCCGTGCAGCCAGCGAGGGATCGCCCGGCGCCGGGTATTGCACGGCGTACAGCTCACGTGGGAAGCCACCAAAGTCATGCCAGGTCTCTGGCGCCGGGTGGCTGGCAACCCGCAGGTCGGCGCTTTCCCAGTGAGCCGAAAGCAGCACGATGGCCTTGGGCTTTGCAAATTGCGCGGCGAGGCGCTTCAAGGCCGGGCCACTTTCACCGGGTTCCAGTGCCAGCATCGGAGAGCCGTGTGAGATGTACAGGCTAGGCAGCATGGTGAGGGTCCTCAAGGTTTGGATGCGCCATCTTCAGCCTGATCATTGATCTAAATCCAATATAAGTTTTAGTGCTTATCTATCGAATTTAAAGTTTGGTTCAGCATCCTGGAGCAGGCGTGTCGGCAATATCCGAACAGCGGGCACAAAAAAGGGCGACCGAAGTCGCCCTTTTGAGTAAGCCCGTAGCGGTTAGCCGCGACGACGCAGTGCGTCGATACGTTCTTCCAGAGGCGGATGGCTCATGAACATCCGCGCCAGGCCTTGCTTCAAGCCGCCATTGATACCAAAGGCAGACAAGGTGTCCGGCATGTGCACCGGCAGGCCTTGCTCGGAGCGCAGGCGCTGCAGGGCGCTGATCATGGCGCCAGTCCCGGCCAGGTGAGCGCCGGCTTCGTCAGCCCGGAACTCGCGTCGGCGCGAGAACCACATCACGATGGCGCTGGCCAGGAAGCCCAGTACCAGCTCCGCGAAAATGGTCGCGACATAGTAGGCAATGCCACGGCCTTCATCGTTCTTGAAGATCACTTTATCGACGAAATTGCCGATGATGCGGGCAAAGAACATCACAAAGGTGTTCACCACGCCTTGCACCAAGGCCAGGGTCACCATGTCGCCATTGGCGACGTGGCCGATTTCGTGAGCCAGTACGGCTTTCACTTCATCGGGCGAAAATCGCTCAAGCAAGCCCTGGCTAACCGCCACCAGCGCATCATTTTTATTCCAGCCGGTAGCAAACGCGTTGGCCTCGTAAGCCGGGAAAATCCCCACTTCAGGCATTTTGATCCCGGCTTCGCGGGACAGTTGTTCAACGGTTTGCATCAGCCATTGTTCGTGGCGTGTACGAGGTTGAGTGATCACCTGGGTGCTGGTGCTCATTTTCGCCATCCATTTGGAAATGAACAGCGAGAACAAAGACCCTGCAAAACCAAAGACCGCACAGAACACCAACAGCTGATTGAGGTTCAGATCAACCCCGTTGGCCGCCATGAACCCGTTAAAGCCGAACAGGCTCAGGGTGATGCTGGCAATCAGCACGACCGCCAGGTTAGTGGCCAAAAACAGCAGAATGCGCATCATGGTTGTAAGAATCTCCTCGTCTTAAGGGTGTTGCCGCATGCGGGTATATAAGGTGCTGCCTCAGGCTATTCAACCAAGTGACTATTTCAAACTGTGTCCTACAGGTCGAATTGAGCGCGGCGCCAGATATTTCCTAATATGAATGGACCCTTTATTCAGGCAAAAGTCAGGCTCAAAGCCAATAAATTAAAGGCCTTGCCAGGTTTTAGGTTTTTCGGGTGTGCAGGAAAAGTCGGGAAAGCTAACAAATGAAGATTCTTTCAGTGGACACATGCTGTGCGACTTTTCATTTGTCGCACAGCATGTTCAGAAATTACTGACGGTAGGTCTTCAGAAAGTTACCGATTCGACCGATGGCCATGTCCAGTTCGTCAACGCGTGGCAGCGTCACCACACGGAAGTGGTCCGGCCAAGGCCAGTTGAACGCGGTGCCCTGGACCACTAGCAGTTTTTCCGAGAGCAACAAGTCCAGAACGAATTTTTCGTCGTTGAGGATCGGGCAGACTTTCGGGTCAATGCGTGGGAAAGCGTACAGCGCGCCCATGGGTTTTACGCAACTGACGCCAGGAATGTCGTTAAGCAGTTCCCAGGTACGGTTGCGCTGCTCCAGCAGTCGCCCGTTGGGCAGCACCAGATCATTGATGCTCTGGTAGCCGCCGAGTGCGGTCTGGATGGCGTGCTGGCTGGGCACGTTGGCGCACAGGCGCATGTTGGCCAGCATGTCGATGCCTTCGATGTAGCTCTGGGCGTTTTGCTTGGGGCCGGAGATCGCGATCCAGCCGGAACGAAAGCCTGCCACCCGGTACGATTTGGACAAACCGTTAAAGGTCAGGCAGAGCACGTCCGGTGCCAGCGAAGCGGTGCAGATGTGCACGGCGTCATCGTAGAGGATCTTGTCGTAGATCTCGTCCGAGAACACCACCAGGTTGTGTTGGCGTGCCAGTTCGAGCATGCCCAGCAACACTTCCTTGGAGTACACCGCGCCCGTCGGGTTGTTCGGGTTGATGATCACCATGGCTTTGGTGTTCGGGGTGATCTTGGCCTTGATGTCTTCAAGGTCTGGCCACCAGTTGGCTTGCTCGTCGCACAGGTAGTGCACCGGGTGGCCACCGGCCAGGGTCACGGCAGCGGTCCACAGCGGGTAGTCCGGCGCCGGCACCAGCACTTCGTCACCGTTGTTGAGCAACGCTTGCAGCGACATCACGATCAGCTCGGACACGCCGTTGCCCAGGTAGATGTCTTCAATGCCGACACCTTCGACCTGCTTTTGCTGGTAGTACTGCATCACCGCCTTGCGCGCGCTGAACAGGCCTTTGGAGTCGCTGTAGCCCTGAGCAGTTGGCAGGTTGCGGATAACGTCCTGCAGGATTTCGTCCGGCGCTTCAAAACCAAAAGGTGCCGGGTTGCCGATATTCAGCTTGAGGATGCGTTGGCCTTCCTCTTCCAGACGTTTGGCGTGCTTGAGCACTGGGCCGCGAATGTCATAACAGACGTTGGCGAGCTTGTTTGATTTGCTGACCTGCATGGCGATGGGATCCCGAAAATGAACGATCCAGGCAAGGTGGGCACCTGTGCACTGGGAAATTCTGCGTTGGCGAACACCGCTAGGCTTCAAGAATCCGTTTGAATGCTTACAGAGCGGGTGCCAGACTGGCGCATAACGAGGCGCAATCATACGTGCCACCCGCCCCCTGGAAAAGCCACCGGTCGGGGTTTTTCAGTTGCAGAGGTAGAACCATGGAAAAGTTGAACAAAACCCTGGACGAATGGAAGGCCATGCTCGATCCGGAGCAGTACAACGTGTGCCGTCTTAAAGGCACCGAGCGACCGTTTTCGGGTAAATACAACGGCACCAAAACCGATGGCGTTTATCACTGTATTTGCTGCAATGAACCGTTGTTTGATTCGCGCGCCAAATTTGATTCGGGCTGCGGCTGGCCCAGCTTCTATGAGCCCATTGGTGCGAGCGCGATGGTAGAAATCCGCGACGTGAGCCACGGCATGATCCGCACCGAAGTGGTGTGCGCCAAGTGTGATGCGCATTTGGGTCACGTATTCCCCGATGGTCCGCCGCCGACCGGGCTACGCTACTGCATCAATTCGGTGTGCCTGGACCTGGTTCCACGTGCTTGATGCCCATTCCTTGAGGTGCTGTCATGACTGATACATTGCTCACAATTCCCTGTACCACCCTCAGCGGCGAGCAAAAGACTCTGGCGGATTACTCGGGCAAGGCCGTGCTGGTGGTCAATACCGCCAGTAAATGCGGCTTCACCCCACAGTACAAAGGGTTGGAAGCGTTGTGGCAGCAATACAAGGATCAGGGTCTGGTGATTCTTGGCTTCCCCTGCAACCAGTTTGGCCAGCAAGAACCGGGGGATGAAGCAGAGATTTCAGAGTTCTGCGAAGTGAACTTTGGTGTGACCTTCCCGCTGTTCAAAAAGGTCGAGGTCAATGGCAACAACGCGCACCCGCTGTTCGTCGAGCTGAAAAAGCGGGCGCCGGGGGTATTGGGTTCGGAAGCGATCAAATGGAACTTCACCAAGTTTTTGATCGGCCCGGACGGCAAAGTCGAGCGCTACGCCCCGGCCACCAAGCCCAGCGCCCTCAAGGCCGATATTGAGAAGCTCCTGAAATAACCTTTGTAGGAGCGAGCTTGTCTCGCGATCTTTTAAAGATCAAGAGATCGCGAGGCAAGCTCGCTCCTACAAATTGAACTGCCCGTAGCAGTTGACGAGCCTTGCGAGGCTACGTCCGGCTTGTAGCCGCTGCCGAGGTACGAAGGCTGCGATGGGTAGCGAAGCTGACCCAACCAAGATCAAGAGATCGCGAGGCAAGCTCGCTCTTATTAAACATAAAATAAGTAATTGATTCCTAAGGCCTTGTAGGAGCGAGCTTGCTCGCGAGCTGTTGATCTTGATCTGGCTTGTGATCTTGATCTAAGAGGCCCCGTTAAACCACGCTGGCCGAACGCAGGTGTTGCGCAGAGGGTAACCCGGCAGGACGCCGGGTTAGCCGCGACACGGCCAGGGATGGCCGATCGCGGCGGGCCCACGGAGCAAGGCCTGTGGTGAGGGCATGCCGAGCCTAAGCGAGGCACCGAGGGGTTGGGGCAAAAAGCGTTTGGCCACTTTGCGCTTTTCAAAGTGGCACGGCGTAAGGCCGGAACCCTAAGTGGCCGTTGCCGCAGCAACGGATATGTACTCAAGTCAAGAGCCCCCTCACCACGCCTCTCCCGAAGGAGAGGGAACCGATTGGGGGATGCTGAAGATATTTGCTGTCCTGTTTGCTGCGCGACAGCGCGGCGTCGAAGGCGGGGCGGCCGCTCCTACAGATCTTTTACAGGCACCCAGCTTTCCAGCAGCGCCGCGAGTTCTTCGCGGCGAAACGGTTTTGCCAGGTAGTCGTTCATCCCCGCCGCACGGCAGCGTTCGCGCTCTTCGGGCATTGCATTGGCGGTGAGCGCCACAATCGGCAGGTCTGGCCAGCGGCCACTCTGGCGAATCCGTCGGCTGGTCTCGTAGCCATCCATCACTGGCATGTTGCAGTCCATCAGCACCAGGTCAAAGTGGCTGTGCTCCAGTTGCCCCAAGGCTTCGCCGCCATGTGCCGCAATCACGACCTCGCATCCCAGTTTGCTCAGCATGCCCTTGGCCACCAATTGGTTGACCGGGTTGTCCTCGACCAGAAGTATCCGCGCGCGGTGCAGCACCGGGTCGCTGCTGACCGGGAGGCTGGGGCTTTCGTCACCTTCTTTTTGCAACAAATGCTGCACCGACTGGTACAGCGCCAGGCGCGACAGGGGGCGGGCTTTTTGTTGCAGCGGGGCGAGGGCGTTGACTTGGTCGCCGGGCATAAAGTTGCCATAGGCGGTGACCAGCAAAATAGGCGCGCTGATGGCCGGGCGCAGTTCGGACAAGCATTCCGAGCAATCGGTGATCAGTAACTCGGTGTCGACGCCCTCCAGGGATTGCCCGAGTGAGTAGCGTTCATACTCCAGCCCCCACAACGGCAGGTAGTTGCTGAGCAGTTCGCTGAGGCCGCTGCTTGACGCGCTCACCGCAATGACCCGCCCGTTGAGCGGTTTGAAGGGGATTGCCGGGGTGTGGCAGGGCAGGGGCAGTTCGGCGCAGAACTGGCTGCCAAAGCCGATCTCGGAACTGATGGTCAACCGCCCCTGCATGGCTTCGCACAGGCTGCGGGTCAGGGCCAGCCCCAAGCCTGTACCGCCAAACTGGCGTGTGATGCCGGCTCCCGCCTGGGTGAACGGGCGAAAAATACGCGCTTGGGCTTCTTGGGCGATACCGATACCGGTGTCGCATACCTCGATATGCACCAGGTCGTCGTGCCGGCTCAAGCGCACATCGACACGGCCAAAGCGGGTGAATTTGAGCGCGTTGGAGAGCAAGTTGCTGACGATTTGCCGCACGCGGGTCGGGTCACCCATGACCAGCACCGGGAAGGCCGGGTCGATCAGGCACGTCAGTTCTACGCTGGGCGCCGCGTTCTGCGAGAGCAGCTTGGCGGTGTCTTCAATCAGCGTGCTGAGGTCGAATGCAATGTGTTCCAGCTCTAATTGGCCGGCGTCGAATTTGGACAGGTCAAGGATGTCATTGAGCAGTTCGACCAGCACTTTGCCCGAGTCGTGGGCAATCGACAGTTGTTGATGCTGCTCGGCGTTCAGCGGGCCGTCCAGGCTCAGGGCGAGCATGCCCAGCAGGCCGTTCAAGGGGGTGCGAATTTCGTGGCTCATGTTGGCCAGAAACGCAGCCCGGGCCTGGGCCATTTCAAGGGCGGTGCTGCGGGCGGCTTCCAGCTCTTCGTTGGAGTGGCTCAGACGGATGTTGCTGGCCTCCAGCTCCTGGGTGCGCGCCGAAACAATATTCTCCAGTTGCGCGAGGTATTCGGTGAGGCGGTTTTCAGCCGCGCGGCGTTGCTCTATTTCACGGGTGACGGCATCAAACTGCTGATTGGTCGCATCGACCAAGACCCCGATCTCGTCATCTTTATGGCCCGGCGGGCATTGCACGCGCGAGGGGTTCGGGTGGCCCGGCTTGGTGTTGCTCAGTTCACCAATGACGCGCACCAGCGGGCGGGTCAGCATGACGTAAAACAGACCGAGCAGAATAAAGGTCAGCAGAAAGCTGCGGGCAAAACCGCTGAGCAAGGTGACTTCGGCGCGTTGCAAAAAGCGCGCACCAAAGGGGTAGGTGTCCACCTCAAGGTGCAACTCACCCACGCTTTGTTCGGGTAAATGATTGAAATACAGCCGGTCGTCGAAGTTTCGGGTGTCACCAAACAAAAAATCGCTCAGGGCACGATAACGCCCGCCATCAGGAGAGTCACGAACCTGCGCGAGGGTGTTTTTGTCGTTATCACTGATCTGCACGCCGGTGATGGCTGGCGAGCGCAGCAGCCCCATGGCCAGCTCTTGGGCGAGTTCTGTGTCCAGGTTGTAGGCAATGCGCGACGCCGGATTGTGACTGATGTCCAGCAGGGATTGGATTTCCCGGTTGATGGCAGCGTTTTCACTGGCATAATCGATACCGATTTGCACCAGGCTCAGCATTGTCCCCAGAGCAAACCCGACCAGCACTGTCAGCCTTGCTTGCTTGAAAGACAGACGATGGGTGAATTTTATGTCCATTGGGTGCTGCACCTGTTCCCATTCCCTTACCGGTCGCAAGAATAGTCGAAGTGTGGGGTAACTTGTTGGTGGGCGTGCGGTTTTTTCAATTACCCGAATCGTCCTACACGTCAAATAAACGTTCAGCGTCTGGCCTATCAATGCGCAATCACTGTGCAGCTGTTTGTGGAGATGAAATGGATCCTAAACTGAGTGCTTTTCTGGAGCGCCGAAGCCGTTCTGGCTCGCCTTGAGCCTTTGTTGCCAGCGACTCGCCAGGCGATTGAATGGGATAACTGCCTGGCTGCACGCTGGCAGCGTGATGGCCGTACGGGGTATTTGCTGGCGTTGGACGTCAGCCTGGAAATGCGCCTGACTGACTTGATCGGCGTCGACAAGCAACTCGATCAACTGGGGCGCAACACCAAACAGTTTCTTGATGGTTTACCGGCTAACCACGCCTTGCTGTGGGGCTCGCGCGGGACCGGCAAGTCCTCACTGATTCGCGCCTTGCTCGCTGAATATGCGGGCGCAGGGTTGCGGCTGATTGAAATCGAGCGTGATCACCTGGCGGACCTGCCGCGAGTGGTCGAGCAGTTACAAGGGTTGGCGCAGCGTTTTGTGCTGTTTTGCGATGACTTGTCTTTTGAATCGGGCGAGAGCGATTACCGAGTGCTGAAAAGCGTCCTCGATGGCTCGCTGGAACAGGCGCCGGACAACGTTCTGCTGTACGCCACTTCGAACCGTCGGCACTTGGTGCCCGAGAAAGAGAGCGACAACGAAAACTGGAAGAACGTCGACGGTGAACTTCACCCCAATGAAGCCGTGGAAGACAAGATTGCCCTGTCTGACCGTTTCGGGCTCTGGCTGTCGTTTTATCCGTTTACTCAAGAACATTACCTGAGCGTGGTTGAACACTGGATCAACGTGCTGGCCAGCAAGGCCGGGCTGCAGTGGCAACGCGATCAGGCGCTGGATATTTTGGCCGTGCGCTGGGCAACCGGGCGCGGCAATCGTAATGGCCGCTGTGCTTATCAGTTCGCGCGCTACTGGGTTGGTTTGAAATTGTTGGAGCAGACGAATGATTGATTTAAACGCCACCGGCGAGGGCCTGGACGGCTACGCACTGCTGAAAGCTCAACTGGAGTCTTTGCTGGCCGATGAGCGGGACTTTATTGCCAACGCTTCACAGTTTTCCGCGTTTTTGTTTAACCAGCTTGAAGACTTGAACTGGGCCGGGTTTTACCTCAACCGCAACGAAGAACTCGTGCTCGGGCCGTTCCAGGGGCAGATCGCCTGCGTGCGCATCCCGTTTGGCCGTGGTGTGTGTGGCACCGCCGCGGCCACCCGGCTGACCCAGCGCGTTGAAGATGTGCACGCATTCGCCGGGCATATCGCCTGTGACAGCGCTTCGAACAGCGAATTGGTCGTGCCGTTGATCAAGGATGGCCGCCTGATCGGTGTGCTGGACCTGGACAGCCCGAGCATTGGCCGCTTCACCGAGCAGGATCAACAGGGCATTGAAGCGCTGGCGGCGATTTTCTTGCGTTTGAGCGACTGCTGATCAACGCAACATCCGTCAGCTGACGCCCGCCTTGAGCAGCAGTTCGTCGACATTGACCGGGTCGATTTGCTGCGGCTCAAGGTAGCGGCGGGCGTACTGCATAAACACTTGCTCGCGCATAAAGAGCTCAAACAAGGGCGGATCTATGTGCCCGTCCAGGCACATGCCCGCCATGATCTTCAATGCCTCACTCAAGGTTTTGCCCCGCTTGTAAGGCCGGTCCGAGGCTGTCAAGGCCTCGAAAATATCCGCAATCGCCATCATCCGCGCCGCCAGGCTCATCTCGTCCCGGTTCAAGCGTTTTGGGTAACCCTTGCCATCCATCCGTTCATGGTGCCCACCGGCAATTTCGGCAATGTCGCCCAGATAGCTGGGGAAGGGCAGACGGCTGAGCATGAGGATGGTTTGCACAATGTGATTGTTAATGATGTAGCGCTCTTCAGCGGTCAGCGTGCCCCGGGTGATGCTCAGGTTGTAAAGCTCGCCGCGATTGAACTTGTGCTGCGGCACCTCCAGCTTGAACCCCCATGGGTTATCGCTGGCAATCAGTTCTGATTCATTGCGCGCAAACACATGCTCAGGCTTGTCGGCCAGCAGCCTTTCAGTCACCGGCAAGCTCTGCTCTTCGCGGGTCGCCTGGCGCTTGTTTTCTTCCCAGGATACGCCCAGCCGGTCATCCAGAGTGCGGGTCCAGGTTTGTCGGGCAATGCTGTCCAAACGCTGTAAATCGGCCTCGGCCATGGCTTCACCGCCGACATTGCTGCGGGCGACAAAAGCAAAATCATCATCCAGCTCGGCCATACGGGCGTCACGCTGTTGCGCCAAAGACGGTTCGTCACCGCCGTTGGCCAGTGCTTGCCAGTAGTGGATCCACGCGTCGCGCTTGAGCACCTCAAATCGGGTACGAATTTCGTGTATGCGGTCGTACAGGGTTTCAAGTTTGGTGGCTTTGTCGACCACGTATTCTGGGGTCGTGACTTTGCCGCAATCGTGCAGCCAGGCGGCAATGTGCAGGGCTTCCCACTCTTCATCGGTAGGGTTGTAGTGGGCAAACTGCGGGCTTTGGTCCTGTTCAGCGGCCTTGGCCAACATAAAGGTCAATTCCGGAACCCGCTGGCAATGGCCGCCGGTGTACGGGCTCTTGGCATCGATGGCCCCGGCCACCAATTGAATAAAGGCATTGAGCAACTGTTTTTGGCGCTCTTGCAGGCGCTGGCTCTCAATCGATACCGCCGCTGCCCCGGACACCGCTTTGATAAAGGCAATGCGTTCTGCGCTGAGCGGTTCCTGTTCGGCATGGGGGTCGCTGTTGTTGAGGATCAAGGCCAGCACCCCCACGGTTTCACGGTGACGGTTATGCAGCCGAATACCGATAACATGGATGTTTTGGCTGTCGAGCTCGCGCATCACCGGTGCCAGTTCGCCCGCGTGTTCGAGGTCGAGGGTGCACACCACGCTGTCTTGACCTTGGCTCAGGGTGCGCAGCCATTGCGGGGCTTGATCGCTTTGCGGGTTGATCACGGCATGGGCCAGGGTGCCGAGATCGTACGGTTGGTCATTGATGATCAGGCCTTTAAGTTCCAGGTCGGCACTGTCGTTTTCAGTCAGGTAGATCAAACCTGCCTGAGCCTGGCCAATCTTGATCATTTCAACCATCACCGATTGCAGGAGTGGCTCAAAGCGGGTGTGCGCCGAGAGGCTGGCAGTGATCTCAAAGAAACTGGCGAGGGTTTCTTTCATGCGCCGCATCGACACGGCCAATTGATGGATCTCCAGCACGGGGGACTGCTGCTGCAGCGGGTAATTGAAATCGAAGCTGCGAATCGCGTTGGCTTCCTGCACCAGGCCTTTCAGCGGTTTGACCAACAAGCGCGAAGTCATCCAGCCCAATGGCAGGCACAGCAGCAACATCGCCAACGCCACCAGCGTGCCTTGCCAGCGCAGCCGATAGGCGTCGGCCAGCAACTCGTCCTCCGGCACCATGAGCGCTAATTGCAACCCGTTGGAACCGCCATCCTGCACCTTGGCCAATGACACGATCCATTGGCGCTGGCCGTCATCAAGGTGGTGATTGACGTCTGCGCCCTGGTTGATCAAACGCTCCAGGGCCGGATTGAGGGACGTGACCTTGGCCAATTGCGTGGGGCTTTCTTCGCTTAACAGCTTGGCGGTGTCCGGGTACGCCACCGCCTGACCGCTCTCATCGAACAGGACGATTTGCGTGCTGGGGGTGATCAAGTGTTTGGCGAGGGTACTGGACAGCTCAGACAGTGTCAGGTCGGCGGCGATCACCGTCTTGGCCGAGCTGCGCTTGGACAGGGTGGTACCGATTTCGCCGGTGGAGAAAAACAAGTACGGGCTGGTGGTGGATTGATCAATGCTGGCATGGCTTGGGATATACCAACTGCGCTTGCGCGGGTCGTAGCTGTCATTAATGGCGGTGCGCTGTGCCAGCAACGTCAACGACTCGTCATAAAAAAGCTTGGTTGATTCGGTACCCAAGGGTTTGCCCGAACGCTGCACGGACCACACCTCATAAGCGGCTTGGGCGGGGGCTTTTTGCCGACTTTTGATCGCCTCTGTGCGCAAAGGGCGGACCTGAAAAAAATTGCCCTGGCTGTCGCCCATGTACAGCGCTGACAACGCCGGGTTGTCATCCAGTGCCTGGACGAAGGTGGGGAGCAGTTCCATTCGCGCGTCGAATTGATCGGTCTGCACCGCCGGGTTGCGCGCCAGCAAGTTCAAGGTGTTGCGCAGCGGCTGATAGGTGTTCAGCAGATCCAGCTGCACGTCTTGCTCGATCTGGTCGAACAGCTTCTGGCTGCTGTCGAGGATGATGCGGGTATTTTGCAGGTAGTTGAAAACACCCAGTGCGACGCCCATCAGGAGCAGCAATAGGGTGAACACCACGCTGATATGAATATGCAGCGGAAACTGCCGCTGATGGGCGGGCACGGTAAAAGGCATGACATGTCTCCGCAGGCATCAGGGCGCTGATGCCTGTAAGCATAGTAAGCCGTGGCCAATCTGCCTGTGGATTGGCCGTTTTGTGCAAACAAATAGTCAGGTGGCTGCGGCGCGCTGGGCCAGCTCGCGCAGCAATGTCAGCTCAAGCGTCCTCATGGCGTGTTGTACGCCCAGACTGCAATCCTGGAGAGTGGCCTGGCTGGCGTGTTCGAGACGTTCACACTGGTTGATCAGTTGCACGGCCCCGACGATACGTGCTGCGCCTTTGATCCGGTGCGCAATGGCGGCAAACGGTTCCAGACCGTCCTCAACAGTCAGTTTGCTCAGGGTGCTGAGGTCCTGCTGGTTGGTGCGCAACAGCTCTTCGAGCAGCAGCTTTATCCGCTTGTCATCCTGGCCGGACAGCGCGTAGAGATTATCAATGTTGAAGACGTCCGTTGCGCAGGTCAGTGGCTCAAGGGCGGTTAATCGCTGGCTCAGCAAGGTCAGGCTGATGGGTTTGAACAGGCAGTCATTCATGCCCGCTTCAAGGCAGCGCAGGCGTTCTTCGGGTTGCGCGTTGGCGGTAAAACCGAGGATGGTGCAAGGCACGTGCTGTGCGGCGTGTTCGTGTCGGCGAATGGCACGTGTGAGGTCGTAGCCGTTCATGACGGGCATGTTGCAGTCGGCAATCACCAGGTCGAAAGCGCCGCCTGTCCACAGTTCCAGCCCGGCTGCGCCATTGTGCGCGGTGGTGAACTGGTGCCCCAGATAATTCAGTTGCTGGCACATCAGTAAGCGATTGGCCGGATGGTCATCCACCACCAGCACATTCAATTGCCGAACGGCGGGTGCAATGGCCGGTTCTTGCACCTCGGTTTTGGCGCAGGGTGCGAGGGTCTTGACGGTGAGCTTGATGTGGATCTGCGTACCGATGTCGGGCTGGCTGTTCAAGTTCAGAGTGCCACCCATCATCTGGCACAGGCTGCGGCAAATCACCAGGCCCAGCCCTGCACCGCTGAGCGCCAGTTGCCCGCAGTTTTCTGCCTGGGCAAAGGGTTCAAACAAGCGGGCCTGATCGAAGGTGCTGATGCCAATCCCGGTGTCGCTGACGTTCAGCAGCAGCTCCACCTCGTCGTCAACGCTGGTCGCCAGCATCTTCAGCTCAAGCGTGACCTGGCCGCGCTCGGTGAACTTGATCGCATTACTGACCAGATTGGTCATTATTTGTTTGAAGCGCAGGGGATCGATCAGCACATCAGGGGCATTGTCTTCGGGGGTAAAGATCAGCACCAGGCTGAGGTTCTTTTGCCGGGCCAGGCCATCAAACACCCGTACCACCGAGTTGGCCAGCTCACGCAGGTTCACCCGCTCCGTGCTCAGGTTGAGCCGCCCGGACTCGATGCGGGCGATGTCGAGGATGTCGCCGATCAACTCCAGCAAGTCTTTGGCCGAGTTGTAGGCCACCTCAATGGAGGGGCGCTCCAGATAGCCTTGGTCAGCACGCTTCAAGGTGAGTTCAAGCATGCCGATGACGGCGTTCATCGGTGTGCGGATTTCATGGCTCATGGTCGCCAGAAAGGTGCTTTTGGCGCGGTTGGCGTCATCTGCCTGTTCTTTGGCAGCGCGCAGTTCATCCATCAATTGGCGTCGGTCGCTGATATCAATCCAGCCGCCGATAATGCCCTGAACTTCGCCCAATGAGTCCCGATACGGCAGGATCCAGTGGTAAATGGTTTGCGTCTTGCCACCGATATGCAGCGGTCGGTCAACGATCATCGGCGTGCCTTCGCGCATCACGCGCTGGTAATCGGCCTCATAGTCATGGGCTTCATGCTGATTGTTAAGCAGGCTTTGGGTCTGCATCACGTTTTTGCCGATCACGTCTTCGCGACGGGCCGAGAAGGCCTGCAAATAGCTGTCGTTGCAGGTTTGCAGAATACCGGCGCGGTCGCGCACATAAATGGGGTGCGGGGTGCCATTGACCAGCGCACTCATGAATTCAAACTGGTCGCTGAGCGCGCGCTCGGCTTTTTTGCGCTGATTGATCTGGCGGCGCATGTAGGCATTCCAGACCAATGACAGCACCAGCAGCAGGCTGGTGCCAATAATGATCTGGTAAATCAGGCGATGGTAATTGCGCCAGTAACTGTCGGACGCCGGCACGTAACCGCGCCAGCGGCTGTTGATCACGCCAAGCTCGCAGGGTCTAGTGGTTTCTAATAATTGTGATCTAGGTCGCCAAAGGTGCGGGGGATGGCATTGGTGAGCATTAGATGCCGCCAAACAGGTGTGAGCTTTGCACTTGTTTGGCGAGAAAAATAATTTTTCTATGCTTTTGGAAGATTTAGTTGGCTGATTGTTTGTTTCTATATTGTCGTCTGCTTAGCTCTCTAAGTCCGCCAGATATTAAGGCTGTGCAAAGTGCAACAAAAGTAGTAAGTAATAAATTTTGTTTGATTTTTCCTGAGTACGGAAGTTCTGTTGTTATAATTTCGGACGGCTGAGTGGTCGAGGATTTAGATGCGGTTTCTACAATGTCCAATAATTTAGAATTCGCAGTGTCTGTAATCTTCAAAAACTCTATATATTTAATGAGGTTTTTTTCTTGTGTTTGATATATTTTTTTTTGGTTAGAAATTATTTCCTCTACTGTTAGTTTTACGTTTTTTATGGATTGTTCACGGTCTTCATTGGTTGATGAAATATTAATTATATCGGTATTTTTTATTGCGGTTATAGTAGCGTTATTTGAATATTTATAGGCTATTTCTTCTGGGCGTTCTAGCAGGGCTACAGTGTTGGAGTTTAGACTTACGCTTTTGCCGATAGTTACGTTTGAAGTGCTCTTGTATAATGTAGGTCTCGTTGTCGAATATGTAATACCTACTACAAAGACTATAAGGAAAACAATTGAAATTAATTTGAGTTGTCGGATAAAAAAAGCATAGACATCAAAAAGAGAGATTTCTTCATTTAAAATTTCATTTGCTCTCATTTTTAATATCCTACAGTTACATGTAAGAGAGCAGCGATGCTTGCTGTTAGAGCCAAGATTAAAAATAATATGAAAATTTTTGCCCCTATAGTATATTTTACCTTATGGTGCTGGGTGCTGGGTGCTGGGTGCTGGGTGCTGGGTGCTGGGTGCTGGGTGCTGGGTGCTGGGTGCTGGGTGCTGGGCATTAGTATATCCTTATTTTAGTAGCTGTTTTGATTTTTAGTCGAAGTCGAAGTCGCTTAATATTCTACATTATTAGGCTTTAAATCGCAATGTAGAAAATCGACGTTGATTATCCTTGCGAGGTTGGCCGTTTCAATATGTAAAAAATGCAAATCTGCTCAGTGTTTTTTGTTTGACTATTTCATGGTGCCTTACGTTGTTGTGTTAATAACAAAATTCCAAATGGTATGGTTGATTAATGAGGAAGTCAATGGCCAGCGACATTATGATAAATAGAGAAAGGAGCATTTCAAAAAGTGTAAAGCTCGTTTGATTTTTTTAGAATTTGCGTCATGATTTTTATTTATGTTGTTATATTTAATATAACCTAAAACAAAAACAATAAAAGAGTGGTTGTAGTGTGGTGTGATAGATAATGGTTCGGAGGTATATCCTTGAACCTATGGCTGCTTAGCTCAACGAAAAGATAGGCGGTATTTTCTACTCTATGGGAGTAGGATATATGTCCGTGAAGGTCATTATTTGGTTTAAAGATACAAGTATGTATCGTGGCAGGACACATAGTGGTTGTAAATTCCTACGGTGTAGGAATGTGTATATCCGCAAAGCGAAAAATAGCTTCACGGGTATAAGTATGTAAAGTGGGGCTTTACATGTATTTATAGTTTAATGTCCAGCTTTTCGATAATGGATTGCTTGTATTCGTCGGCTTCAATGTCTATTTTTATTTTTGCTTCTTTCCACTGTTCTTCATAAAGGTCTTGCCATCGTGCTACTAAGGAATGGATAATCATATCAAGGTTTTGTTGTTTTACACTGTTCCCGCTTCTTGCAAACTCCTTGATTAGAACATCATTGGATATTGATTTGCAGCCTGAAAATGCTGCTATTAGCTTTTTAGCGAGGCTTGAGGTCATTCGTATCTCATGAAGCTCATCCATTTCTATTATTTTTACGAACATAATTAAAAATTTTTGACGCTCACGTCTTTTAAATCCACCAACCATACCGCCTATTTTTCCTGCATATTCCATCCTGTTCATAATTAGAGCTCCTATGTTGTTATAATACCAATACCATAGGGTTTTGATATGTCAATGCTTAGGGGATATATCTCCGAACCTATAACATTACTTCGGGGATATACGTTGTAGGAAATTGGATATTCTGATTTTTAAATTTCTAACGTGACCGATACCCCACCTTTTTGTGTGAAATTCATTTGAGAGCGATTTTTGAGTTTTGGCAGTGTCATTTTTTGATCTGCTTCGTGGCAAAAGTCAACTAAGTGATTTAAGTAGGGTTGAACCCTATTTGATGATTAAGGTTGGATGTTATATTTATTTTCATTTTGCTATTGACAAGGTATTTTGCTGTAAGTAAGCCATAATTCAATGGTTATGAAAAATTAAATATCTAAAAAATTCGATAAAAACGTTAAATTTCACGACAGTTTTTTCAAGAAAATAACTTTTTGAAAAAGTCGATTTTTGGTTACTGCCCCAAATCGCTTTCGGGATATTTAGGCTCATCAGCCCAGTGAGTGATATTCACCCATTTTGATGAATTTTTATGAATTTTGAAAAGTGCGAAATTTTCATCAGGAGAGAAATTTGATATGTATGTATACATACATATAGGTTAGGGGATATATCTCCGAACCTATGGAAGTATTGGGTTGAGTGGTTAACGCTGTTTTGGACTGTTTTTGATATAGACTTTTTACACTAACCATAATGCTGCGAGGTGTAACGCATTTGGCTATTTTAGGAGTGGAGTGGTGTGGCTTGGTGTCGTTGTATCAAAGGAGTGGAAGAAGGCCGATTTTGACCAACTCCGTGTGTTATATCGCTATCGGTGGTGCGGTGTATGTATATGTGGGGGATACGGGGAGGAAAGGGAAGGGGTGGGCGGGGAGGGAGAAGAAACACCCTCACCGGGTGCTATTATCTGATATAGGCTATTTGCACTAATTATAATGCTATGTTCATTGCTTCCAGTAGAACACGGTTCTACGGCTTACATTTAATTTCTTCATGACTTGCTGAATAGACGTCCCTGCTTCAAGTAAAATAATCCCTTGCTCTCTTTTAGTTTTGCCTTTTGCAGTACCGCCTTTCTTACCTCTTATGGCCTGTATTCTGCTTGTGTGGGTTCTGGCGACATAATCATCAAAGGTTCCACGGTTAAAGTTTCTATGCGTCCATTTGGCTACGCTCTTTGCCGTATGTTTAACCTCGGATGTGTCCAAGGGTGTGGAGAAATTGACGTTGTAGCCTGTGGCACGGTCTAGGCAAGCGTTTAGCCATTGGTTGTAGTCGGGCCAGCCTTGGCGGATGGCTTTGTATGCCCACGCCCTTAACTCATCGAAAAGCATACAGTTGCGACCCAAGCCGTAATCCTCTACGGGCTTCTGTTTGGCCTTTTCCGGGGTTAGGTCGATGTAGTCGGCCAAGTCGTCCAATGTGTATGGATCGGCCTGCCATTGGGTCACTATCCAGTGGGAATTGATCGGGTTCTTACAGATCAACCCGGAATAGCCTCTGTCTGCTCCTAAACGGTTACGCAATCCTGCCTCGATAGCCGCAGCGTAGCGTAAAGGGGCGGTTTTGCCGTCCATAGCCGTTCGGACAGGGGTTTGTAGCAGGTAGAGTAGGTGAGCGTGCCCATTGGCTGGATTTCGAGCTATTAGGTTCGGAGTTGGTGCCCCTACGTTGTCCCAGTGCATACCGGCATCGGTTCGGTCTAAGTCAAACACCATCCAATATCTATGCGTAGGCCCATTGGGCTGAACAAGTCGTGCAAGTTTTGCTTTTTCTTTTTTATTGATTTTTAAGCCACTGACTAAATCGTCTGTGTGATAAGGTCTCTTTGGTAAGTAGTCCTCAAATAGTTTTACGCATCCCATTGTTATCCTCTTCTAATAGTTATTTAGAAAAAGAAAACCTTGGGAGATGACTTGACAATAATTTTTATGATGATTAAATGGTTGTGTTGATTGGAGTTTTTAAAATTTTATTGTAGTATCATTCGCCACCTTCCCCAAGGTGGTTTTCTTTTTCTGCTCCTTTCAAGTTGCCACACTTTCGAGCTTTGTCAAACTTGAATACTAAAAAGCCCGTATTGCTGCGGGGTTTTTATTGAATGGGTTTTGTTATTGATAAGGGTCTTGAAATGGGCTTGGGGGCTTAGGTTTTAGAAACCTTCTTTTTCTTGCTTGCTTCGCCTGCTCCGCTTCTTCCTTTTCAAATTCTACTATTTGCTTGCTGGTGAATGTGTCAGATGCCCAAAGTTTTACTTTGTCGGTAAATCCTAATGCGGCTTGCGTATCGTCCAAGCCTTGTTCTTTGAGTTGTTCGGCAACGTTGAATAGATAGTCCTTTCGTTTCTCTTTGCCCAAGCGACTAGCCATTTCATACGTGTTTTCTCTTAATCTCTTATAGTATTGCTCTGGGTTCTCGTCGAGCCTACGGGCTTCAAGTAGTCGATCCACCAAAATATCAAAACGTTTCATCAAAGGCTCAAGCTCTTCCTCGTATGCCTTGATTGCTTTTTCCAAGATGGTTTTTCTGCTGGTGTCCTCTTTAATTTTCTTGCGTAGTTCCTTCAATTCTTTTGTCATTCTGGATTTCATGGTTTTGAAATTAGATGACAGCTCTGCAGTCTTTGTGGTTTTTACCGTTATTTCGTCGTCTAATTTCTGCTTTTGACTATCTAGCTCGGCATTTTCTTTTCTCTGCTCGCTGGCCTGTATTTCTAAGCTCTGTATGGTTGCTTTGTAGTTGCTAGCCGTTCCTTGTAGGTCTTTTATCGTGGTGTTAAGTGTGACGACAGTAGCCCTTTGCTCGATAAGTTTGACCTCCTTACTGGTTAGTTCTTGCTGCAGCTTTTCTAGCTGTCTGGTGTAATAGTTGTGGCTTCGCTCACTTTTCGGTTTTTTGGCTTCCTTTTCAATAGGGCTTAAATATTCGGTGTTTTCCTTTGTTTTAGGTAGGAATTTGGCTTGCAAGCCATATGCAGCGGCTAATCCGTTAAAGTGTTCGTAAAAGGCCGCCTGCATTACTTTTGACTTCCATGATTCGCGTTCTCGGATAAACCTATGGTTTTGCTTTTCTTCGCTACGGTTGGGCAGTTTGAAGTCTTCTAGTGTTGGCGGCTCAGATATTTTTTCAAGGTGAGCTTTATTCCTCGCGTAGTATTGTGATGCGAATTCAAATTCTTGAGCGGAAAAATCATATTTCCCCGTCTTCTCATTTTGAAGGTCAAGAAACGCATGAACGTGGTTTGTTGTTTCGTCCAGATGACTGAATGAGAAAAGCATCTTGTTGTTCGGGAAATTTTTTTGATAAAACTGATGCATGGCTTTCTGCAAAAGGTCTGTGTAAGCCTTAGTTATTGCCAGTTTATTAGGTTCAGGGATTACAAGGATGATTTCTTTAACCCTATTGACCGTCCTTGATACGGCTCGATCTGGTGCGTTTTGTTCGATCTCTCGCTTCTTGGTGGTGTAGTTCTCTAAAAGGTCGATACGTTGGGATATACGGCTGATTTTGTGCTGGTTGAGTAGGGCGGCGTAGTCTCCGACTACCAGCGGCCTTTCTCCTTCTATTACCGATGTGACGTATTCTTTTATCTCAGTCGGTTCGGTTGCGTTGATGAATTTGACCAGCTTCGATTTTAGTTTTCGGAGCTTTTCTTTTTCTGCTGCTATCTCGTCAGTCGCTTCTGTTGCTTTGAGTTTGGTTTGTAGTTGGTCGTTGAAGTCAGCCAGTAATTGCTCTGCCAATTCTCTTGTTAATATCTGTTCAATACCACCTACAATGGCGACATTTGGGTGGTCTGGATTGGGGTTGAATTCAAAGTCGTCATACTCGTTTTGGTCCAGTCTAAGCGAGTGCCTCAACGAACTGTCCAACCCCTTCAGGTTGGAGTAGTTTCGATCTCTTTTAGTCAGTGTGATTGTCTGCAGATTGGTGTCATTCATTTTATCCTCAGTAGTGGGTTGGTCTTTGCTCTTGGCTTTTGCTTCTGTCATGCCGACTAGGCACCTGTGTTAACCGTAACATCTTTTGCGTAGCAAAAGTGGGATGGTTAATATAGCAGGTATGCTCTAAATGGCTTCTTTTGAAAATTGAACCATATATATATTGAACCACATAAAAAATGTATATCAAGCATGATGGTGTAGGTGGTTTTGTATGGGGGTGTTGGTTGGGTGTGTGCGTGCGGTATAGTAATCTATATTATAGTTATCTGGTTTGTATGATATCTATATATAGAAAACTAAAGACGTGTGTGGGTGCGTGCGTATATATGAGGCGTATGCAGGGGAGTGCATTATGCGAGAGGTTTTTTTAAAAATCCTCTTTTGGAGAAAGTAAAAAGCTATTCTGGTAATTTAAAGCATGATACCTTTTGTTTTTGCTCTGGATTTTAACGTGTAACGCCTTGGTGTATTAATGTGTAACCCCTCCAATTTTTGGTTTATTAGAGGGGCTTACGTTTATTTTATGATGTGGGAGAGGTCTGGTATTCCAAATGGCGTTAGTGGAGCTTTTTGTTTGAAAAATTGATGGGTATAAAGATTAAAGTCTTTTTCACCTTTTATACGAATGTCCATGCCGACGAGATTTGTTTCTTTGTCAATTTTAACGTCGAAGGTGATTCCTCTGGTGATGAAAAATGTGTTGAGCTTCAATCGGCCTTCTTCTGTTTCGTATAGGGCTATTATGTCTTCGTAGGTGGTGATTTCGAGCGTTTCCGCTTCGATTGCTAACGTACCTTCAAGGTTTTGGATCTCGTTTTCCAACGCTGTGATACGTGCTTCGCTGTCAGCCACACGCCTGATAAATGTATTTGGAATTATTCCGTCAAACTGAGCTAGCGAAGCCTCTAACATTTCCAATGTGGTTATTTCGGTTGTTAGCTTGGCTTTCTTGGCTCGTATTTCTTCTTTTGGTGCCGATTTATCACGAACGGAAAAGAAGCGGCTAAATGCGTCGTTTACGGTGTCCATTTGCTTGTATTGGTCTTGGCTGAACCAAGTGAAGTCTTTTCGCTTCTTGTCTGTCCGCTCGTCAATGTAACGATTTTCCGATAACTGCCTAACGAAAGCGAGGAATGTGCCGAAAACAAGCTCAAATCTAATTCTGTTACTACATTCGCATACTCGTTCGGCTCTGTTAGAGCAAACAAGGTAGGCGTAGCGTTTTTTCTCGGCTCCTAATATTTGTAGGTTGAAAGTCATTCCGCATTTATGTTCTCCACATTGGATACAGTGCCGGAAAATATTATAGTGATGAGGTGTTCTACGTCCGTATTTTCGCCCGGTTAATCTGGTTTTCATCGCTGCAACGGCTGCACTGAATTCTATTTCATCAATGATTTTTGGAAAATAATTAGGGACATAACGGTCAAACGCTTTAGTGCCGTTCTCGTTTCGTCGTTGCAAACGTAGCACGCCGATTGGGCTTTTACTGTTGATAAGATGTAGAACTGATGTTCTCGTCCAACGTCGTTTTGAATATTTATTTACCTGCTTAACACTCTCCAATACTCCAACGTGTTTGAGTAGTTCGAAAATCTGGCGAATTTCTTGAGCTTCTTCTTCTACGATGATAAAGGATTGGCTTTGTTCATCGAAACGCAGGCCGTAGGGGCATCGTTTACCTATAACGTTGGTTTCTGCTGTGTCTCGCTTCTTTGCCCACACGGATTTCAAGCGTTTGCTCTTGGTGTCGCTTTCCTCGTGTGCTCGTTTGGCAATTACACCTACAAGGATCAGCGTTTCGAGGTCGCGGCTTGGATCGTCGTAGGAATATGTCTTGTTGTCGAAAACGGTGTGTAGTCGGACGCCTTTTTTGAGAATTGACTGGATTAGATCAACGGAGTCGGTGAGTTTCTGGCGGGTTAGTCGGTCGATTGATTCGACAATGATGTAGTCGCCATGCTCAATTTCTCCACTCTCTATCCTGTCCAATAACCCTTTTAACTGGCCGATCCGGGCGTTTGCACCACGGAATGCACTGATCCCCTTGTCGATAACGGTTTCGACCACGGGAACGCCTGTTGCTTCTGTAAATGCTTGGAGTGGGGTGGTCTGGCGGTCATGGCTGTCTCGGCCTTCTTCGCCTTGCGAGGCGGTTGACCATCTGACGTATGCGTATGCCTTGGGCATTGAATCGGCTCCGAGTAGGTTCTAGCTCATTTTATTAGAAAATAGCTTACCGTGGTCGTCAGGGCCAATGCTTAGCAGGGCTTTATTGAGTATGGAGCCGAGTTCGGTGGCATCCCGGGCTGTGGCGAGGGAGAACATGGCCGGTTGAGTGCCCAGGGTTGTGCTGATCTGCAAGCGGTCCTGGAACAGTTGCGAGGCGAGCAGGTAGTTGGCAATGACCAGCGTGTTGACGGCGCCATCAGCTTTGCCTTCGGCCAGTAATTCAGTGGCCTGGTAGATATCGTCGGTCTCGACCAGGGTGATCTGTGGGTACTCGGCAAGCAGGTAGTCGGTCAACGGGTTGCCGTGGGTCAAGGCCAGGCGCTTGCCGGCCAGTTGGTCGAGGCTGGTGGGTTGCTCCGCACCTTTGCGGCTGAGCAACACAAATGAATTCTCAAGATAGGGACGGCTGAAGGCCAGTGCGCTTTCTCGCGAAGCGGAGGGGCTGATGGCCGAAATGATGTCGGTGTCGTGTTGCTGAACCATGCGCATCATGGTGCTGAGGCTGCGCTCGCGCTGGATTTCGAAGCGCAACCCGGTGCGCAGGCGAATCACTTCCAGGAGATCAGCGGTAATGCCGCGGAAATTGCCGTCGGCATCAAAAAAAGTCAGGGGTGCCAAGGTTTCATTGACCGCCACTTTGACCACCGGGTGCTTGACCAGCCAGCGTTCTTCGCGCTCGGTGAGTTGCAGTTTTTGATCGGTGAGCAGCAGGTCGCTGCCGGCGCTCCAGCGTTTGGCAATGCTTTCGCGTTCACTATTGGGCACGGCAAGCAGAGTGGTGTTGATAATGTCGAGTAATTGCGAGTTGTCGCGGCGTACGGCAAAGCTGAAGCCGTGAGCTTCATGCTTGCCAAAATTGGCCATTTTGATGTTCTTCAAATAGCCCTTGTTGATCATGTAATGGGTGGAGATCGTGTCACCCAGAAAGACGTCGGCCTGATCGAACGCCACCGAGTTAATGGCATTTTGCGTAGAAGGGTAAGACTGGATGATGGCGTTGGGGTAAAGCGCCTTGACCTCATCCAGTGGCAAATAGTGGTAGACCATGCTCAGCCGCAGGCCCGCCAGGCCGTCAGAGAGAGAGCGGGTCTCTCCCTCACGGGTGACCAGTACCGGCTGGTCGATGGCATAGGGGGCTGACAGCAGCAGGTTTTGATTGGCCGCTTCAAAACCATTCGACGTGCCCAGTACGTCGATGCTGCCGTCTTCCAGTGCCTTGATGGCGGCATCGCGAGACGCGAAGCGTTTGACCTTGATTGATACATTCAGTGCTTTAGCGAGGATGCCTGCGTAATCAGCGGTCAGGCCTTCGAAATCCTGACCGCTGACGGTCATGTCAAACGGTGGGTAGTCGGGGGCGGAGGCCCCCAACTGTAATTCACGTTTCTCGTGTAGCCAGTAACGCTGTTGTTTATCCAGCGGGACTTCCATGTGATAGGTGCCCGAGCGGCTGAGCAGGGGAAAGCTTTCGGGTCTAGGTAACTCGGCAAACACGGGGGCGCACAGGAGCAGTCCTGCGAGCAGATAAAAGTAATACGTTAACCGCATGGGCATCCTGTTTCTCACACTAGGGCGTTGCGTTTAGCCAATTCGATGAGGTCGACCAAAGAATTGGCTTTAAGTTTTTGCATGAGCCGTTTTTTATAAGTGCTCACGGTTTTATTGCTAAGAAACATGCCGGTGGCGATTTCCTTGTTTGTTTTGCCTTGGGCGAAGAGCTTGAGAACCATCAGCTCCCGGTCGTTGACTAATTTGAACAGCTCAAGCTCCGAAGAGTTGTGCCCTTCAATATTTTCAGGAGTCAATGCTTGGCTGGGAAAGTAATTGTAGCCAGAGAATACAGCCTTAATTGCACTGACAAGTTCACTGAGTTCTTCTTGTTTACACACATATCCTGCTGCCCCCGACTGCATGCAGCGCATGGCAAACAACGCCGGTGACTGGGCCGTCAAGACAAGGGTTTTGAGGGTTGAGTTCATGGCGTTAAAGCGCGCCAGTACTTCCAGTCCGTCGAGTTTTGGGATGCTGATATCGAGAATGATCAGGTCAGGGACACATTCGCGAATCATTTGCATAGCATCTACGCCATTGTCGGTTTCACCGACTATTTCATAACCTTCATGTTCTAACAACATACGAATGGCCAAGCGGATAACTGGATGATCGTCGACAATAAAAATCGTGTTCATATTGAATTCCCATAAAGAGCTGCATAGAAAGCGCGCACCTTAGCTCAGATATATGGATGTAGACACGAAGCTATCAGCCTACAAACGTAGTATGGGAATATTCCTACATTAAATAAGGCGTGAACTCACGAATTGTTCGGGGGGTGACGGCGGTTTAATATCGTGCTGAATCGTTTGATGGCTGTTTTGTCGTTAGTGTGTTTATAGAATCTTATTAAGATTAGGATTATTCCTACATATGCTTCTGTTTTTGTATGGTGAATTTTTTGCCCGGATTTAAATGCTCGATAACGTCATTTTTCTGGGTGTTGAACTGCAGAGTGTTTAAAAAATAAAAACGGTTACAACTTATGTGTTCATTACCTTGTGGTCGTTCCTTCAGCAACGACCACAAGGTAATGCCCTACTCAGACAGGGCTGGATCGGCCGGTCATCTCCTTGGCCATTTCCGTGGCATAGCTGTCAGTCATGCCGGCAATAAAGTCGATGATGCGCATAAACGAGCGATGCAAGGACCAGCTTGGGTCCGGGGCGTTGTGACCGAGCAAATCGAGGATGCGGCGGTTTTTGAACGATAAGGTTTTGTGCCCGTGTTGTTCCAGTGCCGCCCCACAAAAAGCATTTAACAAGATTTCCAGCGTGGTGTAAGCGCCGATTTCATGCAGGGTTTTGCGCTTGTCCTGGAAGATCTTTTTACGCGCCATGTTCTTGGCGTCCAGCACGCAGCGCTTGGCCGTGCCGTGCATGTGCTCCACCAGATCGCCGGCCAGCGTACCCGCGAGCAAGGCGTCCTGCTGTTCGACAAAGGCGCGGGCGGCGGCATTGGTCAGGTGCTCAATAGCCTTGCCACGCAAAATCGCCAGCTTGCGGCGTTCAGAGTCTTGTGGGCCGAGCTGGCGATAGGTCTCGGGCAAATCATCGCCCACCAGATTCAATAACAGGGACTCGACCTCGGCGTATTGCAGCAGGTCCATCTCCAGGCCGTCTTCAAGGTCAATCAAGGCGTAGCAGATGTCGTCAGCGGCCTCCATCAGGTACACCAGCGGATGGCGCGCCCAACGTTGCTCTTCGATTTGCGGCAGGCCCAACTTGTGGGCAATCCCTTCGAGCAAATGCAGCTCGCTTTGATAGCAACCGAACTTGTGCTTTTTGTACCCCAGAGAGTCGGCATGCCGGGCGGTCCACGGGTACTTGAGGAACGTACCGAGGGTGGCATGGGTTAGCCGTGTGCCACCGTCGAACTGATGGTATTCAAGCTGTGTCAGCACCCTGAACCCCTGGGCGTTGCCTTCAAAGTTCAAGAAGTCATTGCGCTCGGCTTCGCTCATGTCGTCCAGCCAGCCCTTGGCCGCAGCCTGCTGGAACCAATGGCGGATGGCATCTTCACCGGAGTGGCCGAAGGGCGGGTTGCCGATGTCGTGAGCCAGGCAGGCCGATTGCACCACCATGCCCAGGTCGGCGGGGTCGCACCATTCGGGCAGGGCGCTGCGAATGGTTTCGCCCACGCGCATGCCCAGCGAGCGGCCGACGCAACTGACCTCCAGCGAATGGGTAAGGCGGGTGTGAATGTGGTCGTTGCTGCTGACCGGGTGCACTTGGGTTTTGCGCCCAAGCCTGCGAAAGGCGCCGGAAAAAATAATCCGGTCGTGATCCTTGTGAAAGGGACTGCGCCCGAGCTCTTCGGCGCTGTAATGAGGTTTTCCGAGACGTTCGCGGTTAAGCAGGGTTTGCCAATCCAAGGCGCAGCGCTCCATCAAATGACTGATGACGCAGCTTCTCGCTTCAGGCGGGTTGGTGCAAGGCTTGGCGCATAAGTTAGGCAGCAAGCATGCCCGCGATCTTTTGATCATGAAAATCAAAAGATCGCGAGCTGTGCGTCAGGGCTTGCGCGAAGAACCCTGAATCACCAGTTTGATCAGCGGCAACAGCCCGGTGGTCAGCCCGATTAAACGGGACACGCCACCGGAGCCTTTGCTTTTAGTGCCTTTGCCGGTCAAAAAGCCCAGCAGAGTCACCACCGCCACACCCCACAGCGGGGCGTGCTTGATACCCAGGTGTTCTTTCCAGTTGCTGGTGACACCGCGCATTTTGTTCAACGGCTCCAGCAATTGTTGCGATTCATGACGAATCTCTTGGCGGTGCATTTCCATGCGCAGACGAATCAGCATTTTGCGCATGTCACGGCGCGAAGCGTTTGGCGGCATTTCAGGCAGGCTCATGGCAACAAACGCTCCCGGTCTTTGGCCAGCTCTTCGAGCGTGGCGTTGAAAGGAGAGGACTCATCAAACACGGCCGCTTTAAGGCGCAAACCACAGAACGCCGCTGCCAGGGTGTAAAAGACGCAGAGCCCGATAATGCCGGGCAGTCGATAACTGTCCCATAGCACGATCAGCACCAGCGCCGACAGGCCGAGCAGCAATAACAACCCGAACACCAGTGCCAGCCCGGCGAACAGCAACAGGCTGACGGTCCGTGCCTTCTGTTCTTGCAGCTCGATGCCCAGCAACTCGACGTGGCTGTGCAGCAGACCCAGAAACGCGGCACCCAGGCGCCGCGGTGAGGAACGAGGGGAGCCGGATTCTTCGTTTGTCATATCAGCGCCGGGTGGCCAGCAGGCCAATCAAAAAGCCGACCCCGGCAGCAATGCCGACCGATTGCCACGGGTTGCTCTGTACATAGTCTTCGGCAGCCGTCACCGCGGCTTCACCGCGCTCGTGCAAGGACTCTTTGGTGTCTTCCAGCGAGGCACGCGCCTTGTCCAGGCTCAGCTTGATCTTGTCGCGCAGCTCATCGGCCTGATCACCTGCCAGCGCAGCGCTGTGTTCCAGCAGGCGTTCTGCGTCGTTGACCAGCGTCTGGAGATCGGCTTTGAGGATTTCTTGAGCATTCTTTGCTGTTATGCGGGCCATGATTAACTCCGTGTGTGGCTTCTTGATGGTTCGAGTGTAGGCATTCGCTGAAGGTTCACTACTTTTCTTCACATCAGATCAATGCGCTGACCTGCTGGTGCCCTGGAACACTCAGACTAGACGGCTTAACCCCGAGCGGAAGCAAACCTTACCTTAAATCATTCGTCGTCGCGGGGAAAACCCGGCGTGTCCAGTGGCTCGCTGCTCTCAAAACAACCTTCCAACAAGTGATAGCGGTTATGCCGCACTTCATCGACGCGGTGGCGTACGGTTCTTTCAGGCAGCCCCAGCAATATCAGGGCGTGTGATGCCAGCATCAAGCTGGACTCGAGCAATTCGGGCACCACTTCGGTGGCGCCGGCGGCCTTGAGCTCGGTAAGCCGACTGTCGTCGCGGGTTCTGACCAGAATCGGCACTGCAATGGTGATGAGACGGGCCTCTTTCAGCACGCTCATGGCGATTTCGGTGTTGTCCACGGCAATCACCAGCAAGCGGGCACGATCAAGGCCCACCGCCCGCAACAAATCGCCACGGCGGGCGTCGCCGTAATGCACAGTGCTTTCAGTTTTGTTGGCCTTCTGGATCTGATCCGGGTCGTAGTCCAGGGCGATAAAGTCCTGATTTTCACGGTGCAGGAAGCGCCCGATGGACTGGCCGACCCGGCCAAAGCCGCAGATCACCACATGCCCTTGCAGCTCGGCACTTTGCTCGGTGATTTTTTCCAGCTCGGCTTCTTCGTTCGAGGTGTGATGCAAGCTGGCGGCGATGCGAGGGGCGGCGCGCAGCAATAGAGGCGTGAGCAACATGGAACAGAACGTAGCGGCCAACAAGTAAGGGGCGTATTGCGACGGGATCAGCGCGTTGAGCTGCATTTGTGCCATTAGCGCGAAACAGAACTCACCGCCTTGGGCCAATGCCAGGCCGCTGCGCCAAGCGGTCTCGCCGTCGCTGCCGCGCAACTTGACCAGCGTCGCCACAACTGCGCCTTTGATCAGCATCAGCGCCAAGGTGAGGCCGACAATCAAAAAGCCGTGGTGCAGGAACAATTGCAGGTCGATGAGCATGCCGATACTGACGAAAAACAGCCCCAGCAGAATGTCGCGAAAAGGCCGGATGTCGGCCTCGATCTGATGCCGGTAATGGCTTTCACCCAGCAACATGCCCGCCAGGAACGCGCCGAGCGCCGGGGACAACCCCAGCAGGTGGGTCAACCAGGCCGTGACCAGCACGATCACCAGGGCCAGCAATACAAACAGTTCGGCAGAACGTGAGGCCGCCACTTCATGAAACAGGCGCGGCAGTACGAAGCGGCTGGTGATGAGCAGGCCGACAAACAGGATGATGGTCTTGCCCAAGGTGATCGGCAGCGCCCAATACCAAGCTTGATCGCTGCTGCCGGCAAACACCGGTACCAGCGTCAGCAGCAATACGGCCACCACATCCTGGAACAGCAACACGCCAATCGCGTTCTGGCCGTGGGGGCTGAAAATTTCCCCCAGGCTGGTCAGCTCTTTGCTGACGATGGCCGTGGAAGACAGGGCCAGGCCTGCGCCCAGCAAAAAGGCGCTGCTGGCTGACATGCCAAAGGCAAGCAGCAAACCGCCCAGGACCACGGCGGTGCAGATGACTTGCAGGCTGCCGAGCCCAAAGACCACGCGGCGCAGCTTGAGCATTTTGGGCAGTGAGAACTCCAGCCCTAGCGAGAACAGCAAAAACACCACCCCCAACTCGGCGAGGTCCGGCAGGTCCGGGCTGTTATTGACCCAGTTCAGCGCCGTTGGGCCGATGAACAGGCCGACGCACAAATAACCCAGCACCGGTGGCAGTTTCAGGCGACGAAACAGGGCAATGACCACCAATGACGAGGCGAGGATGATTAACAAATTGGCAAACACTAAGCGCTTCCTTAACTCATTTTTCTAGCTGAGCACTCTGTATGGGCCACAAGAGCACGCCAGTACGTAGCGTAGTCGTAAGCAGCGGTGTAAAGCGATTGCTCTGATCAGCTTTGCTGCACAAGCGCTGCCGACAGGCGGGTCGACGTGCCCGGACAAGGCTCCTAAACTAAATGCCCACCCCACACAGGTTAATGATCATGCTTCCCGAATGTCAGTTGCTCGGCACCGTGGGTTGCCATCTGTGCGAAGTGGCTGAAGGCGTCTTGATGCCGTTGGTGTATGAAGACTGCTGGCTGGTTGAGCTGGTTGATATTGCCAGCAGTGAAGAAACGGTTGAGGCCTACGGCTTGCGCATCCCCGTGTTGCGTCGGGTCGACACTGGCGCTGAACTGGACTGGCCGTTTGACATTGACCAGGTGGTCCACTTTCTGCTGTAGCTTGTGGCGCACTGTGCGCGATAATCGCGGGCTGCTTTTCTTGCTCAGAGTTTTTTATGTCGACCCAGCTTTTCAACGCCGCCGAGCATCAAGCCAGCACCTTGTACTTGCCACCGGGGCAATGGCCGACGGTACTCGACTGTTTGTGCGAGCACTTTCGAGCCATCAGCCGTGAGCAATGGCTGGATCGAATCGCCCGTGGCCGGGTCCTGGACGCCTACGGCGTGCCGATCAGCCCGCAGTTGGCGTACAAAGAAGGCCTGCGCATTCATTATTTTCGCGAAGTACCTAACGAAACGCCGATTCCGGTGCAAGAAACCATTTTGTATGCCGACGAGCATTTGGTGGTGGCAGACAAGCCGCACTTTCTGCCCGTGACCCCGGCAGGCGAATACGTCGAGCAAACCTTGCTGCGCCGTTTGATCCGCACGCTGGACAACCCCAATCTGGTGCCGTTGCACCGGATCGACCGGCACACGGCGGGCTTGGTGTTGTTTTCTGCGAACCCGGCCAGTCGTTCGGCATATCAGTCGTTATTCCCTACACGCAACATTGAAAAACGCTACGAAGCCATTGCCCGGGCCTTGCCAGATCTGGAATTGCCGCGCGTGCACAAAAGCCGTCTGGTGGAGGGAGAACCGTTCTTCCGCATGCAAGAAGGGCCGGGCGCCAGTAATACCGAAACCCGTGTCGAAGTGTGTGAGAAAAACGGCGATCTGTGGCGTTATGCGCTGTACCCGGTCACGGGCAAAAAACACCAGTTGCGCGTGCACATGGCAGCGCTGGGGGCAGGGATCTGCAACGATCCGTTTTATCCCGAGGTCATCAAGGACGCTGTGGATGACTACGCCAAGCCCCTGAAGCTGCTGGCGCAGGGCTTGCGTTTTGCCGACCCGCTGACCGGCGAAGAGCGTTTTTTCGAGAGCCGTATCCAACTCGACTGGTAATTGAACGTCGCGAAAAACCAGACAAAACCGGGCAGTCAGATTAGGGCTCAAGGGTCTTGATGAGGGCCGAAAAACTAGCCAAAGTCGCTGAAAATGCCCGGATTGTCGGACAAAAACAAACATGAAAAACTCTTCATAAACTGCCTCCTCGAAGATTGGTAGCTTCCTCAGCGCTGTCCACTCATTCGAGTTCTAATAATGAATAAAAAAATGCTCAAAAGCGCTTTGGCGCTCTCTGTTGCTGTTGCCTCGACTCAACTGCTCGCCGGTGGTTTTGCCCTCAACGAACAAAGTGTCAGCGGGATGGGAACCGGTTTTGCCGGGCGCTCCTCTTCTGCCGACGATGCCAGCACCGTGTATGGCAACCCCGCCGGGATGTCCCGCCTCAAGCAAAACGAAGTCAGCGTTGGCGCCACCTACCTTGATGCAAAATCCACCATCAAGGACGCCAGCTCTACGCAGTTTGGCGCCGATAACCCGGGCACCAACAAAGGCGACATGGTACCCGGCATTGGCGTGCCGTTCGGCTACCTGGTCACCCCGATTGACGAGCACTGGGCCTTTGGTCTGGGCGTTTATGCCCCGTTCGGCCTGGTGACTGACTATGAGAGCAGCTTCCAGGGCAACGGCTTTGGCAGCAAAAGCAAAGTGCAAGTCATCACTACCCAGCCGACGGTCAGCTATGCCTTTAACGATAAAGTCTCGGTAGGTTTCGGGCCGACGTTCAACCGTCTCACTGGCGAGCTGGACTCCAAAGTGCCGGCGTTTGGCCTGGGCAATGAAACCGTCAAGATCAAGGGCGACGACAACGCCATCGGTTTTAACGCCGGGCTGTTGGTACAGGCGCTGGACAGCACCCGCTTCGGTGTGACCTATCACTCGCAGGTGGTTTACCACCTGAGCGGCCACACCAACGCCTCGGGCCTGCTCTCTGATCTGGTGGACGGAGGGCCGCAGCGTTACGGCGCCAAGCTGAACATCACCACGCCGTCGTCGGTGGACTTCTCGGTCACTCATCAACTCAACGATGACTGGACCCTTTATGCGGGCAGTACCTACACCCGCTGGAGCCAGTTGAAGAAAATCACTGTCAACAACTCCGGCGTGTCCGACGGAAGCAGCGAACTGGCCTCCATCACCGAGGTGCAGAACTGGCATGACACGTGGTCGCATGCCATCGGTGCGGCGTATCGGGTCAATAAGCAGTTGGTATTGCGCACCGGTTTAACGCTGGACCAGACCCCCACCAACAACACCGATCGCTCGGTACGGATTCCTACGGGAGACCGGACTGTATTCAGCATCGGTGCCGGTTGGACACCCGTGGATAACCTGACTTTCGACGTTGCCTATTCCTACCTCAAGGAACAGCCGATCAAGGTTCATGACAGCCAGCCCGCGCTGGGCCTGACCTACGACGCCAAGTATGAGAACAGCGCCAATGGCTTTGGTGGCTCGGTGACGTATCGCTTCTGATCGCGCAGTCTCAGCAACAGCCAAGTTTTTTACAGATGCGTCAAAAAACAAAACCCGCACTTGGCGGGTTTTGTTTTTCAGCGCATAAACCCGAAGGCTTACAGTTCTTTAACGGTACGAACCTGGTCTTTGTTGATGCGGGTTTCTTTACCGTCCAATTGTTTGAACTGGTAAAAGCCCGACGACGAGTCGTACTTAGGGGCGTCGACTGTCTGGATTTCACGGCCATCATTGAGTGTGATCACGCTTGGCGAGGAGCAACCAGCAAGGGCGGCCAGGCCTGCAGTGAGCATAAGAGCGGCCAGAGTCCGATGAGTCATGTCTATCTCCAACAAATAGGGGTGCTGTTATTAATCACTGTCCTTGAGACGTATACATCGCTCTCAAGTTCCGTGGTTAGCCACAAGAACAGCGCGTTAGCTTATATCAGTAAGTCAGCAGTGTTGAAGTTGCTTAACCGTGAATCATTTTCGGGGCATTGTACGGGCTGTGCATTGAGCTGGAGCATGATTTTTCGCGGGCTGCGTTCGCCCGTGTGCCAGGCTGCTTCGAATGCCGGTGCCAATGCCGTCGGGATCACACAAAACAACGGCTCCCAGTATTCACCCTGACGCACCATGTGCGGTGTGTCCGGCGCACGGGCGGCGGCCGCAAGCAGCGTGCCGAGCAGCTCGCCATTGACCCTGGGCACATCGCACGGCAGCACCAGCAGGTGTGAATGCCGAGCCGCCGCCAGGCCCGCCCGAATGCCCGCCAGCGGCCCGTCGAAGTCATCATTGCCATCGCTCACCAACTGGTCGGCATAGGCGGCGTAGCGGTCGTGGTTGCGATTGCAGGAAATGATCAAGTCATCGGTCAGCGCGCGCGCCGCTTGCTGCACATAAGCAATCAGCGGCTGCCCGCGCCACAAAACCAGGCCTTTGTCCTGGCCACCCATACGCTGGCCCCGGCCTCCGGCCAGAAGCAAAATCGAACTCTGAAACGGCTGCATGAATGGGCTACGCTCCGTCTGGCGAATAAGGGCGTGATATAACACCCACCTGTTTTTCCTACAACCGGACCCCGTCTATGAAAGCCAAAGTTGATGCTCCTTTCGTTCCTTTGAACATTGCGGTGTTAACCGTCAGCGATACCCGGACCCTCGAAACTGACACGTCCGGGCAAGTCTTTGTCGATCGTCTGAGCGAGGCCGGGCACCATTTGGCGGCGCGGGTATTGCTCAAGGACGACCTGTATAAAATTCGTGCCCAAGTGGCGACCTGGATTGCCGATGATGAAGTGCAAGTGGTGTTGATCACCGGCGGCACCGGCTTTACCGCCCGTGACAGCACGCCAGAGGCGGTGAGCTGCTTGCTGGACAAGCAGGTCGATGGTTTTGGCGAATTGTTCCGCCAGATCTCCGTGGCCGACATCGGTACCTCGACCGTGCAATCACGCGCCTTGGCCGGTTTGGCCAACGGCACGCTGGTGTGCTGCCTGCCGGGTTCGACCAATGCGGTGCGTACCGGTTGGGACGGCATATTGGCCGAGCAGCTCGATGCCCGTCACCGGCCTTGCAACTTTGTCGCGCACTTGAAGCAGGCACCGGCCTGTGAAACCCGTGGGTAAGCCGGGGCGCACGGGCGAGTTAATGCCCGTTGAAGTCGCGCTGGCGCAAATGCTGGCGCTGGCCGAGGCGGCGCCGATTCGTGACAGCGAGTCAGTGCTGCTGGCCGACAGTGACGGGCGGGTGCTGGCCGATGACCTGGTGGCAAGCCTTGATTTGCCGCCGTGGCCCAACAGTGCCATGGACGGTTACGCACTCAACCTGGCTGACTGGTCGGGCGAACCGCTGCCTGTCAGTCAGCGGATTTTTGCCGGGCAAGCGCCTGAGCCGTTGACGCCGGGCACCTGCGCACGGATCTTCACCGGCGCGCCGGTTCCACAGGGCGCCGATTGCGTCGAAATGCAGGAAAACGCTCAGGTCCAGGCCGATGAACGGGTGTTGTTCACTGAGGCGCTGACCGTGGGGCAGAACATTCGTCCTCAAGGGCAGGAAACCACCGTGGGCGAAACCGTACTGCTTGCCGGTACCCGGCTGGGGCCGATCGAGCAGGGCTTGGCGGCGTCTCTGGGCTGCGCCACGCTCAAGGTAATCCGCCGGGTCAAAGTGGCGGTGCTGTCGACCGGTGACGAACTGATCGAGCCGGGCCAGCCGTTGGGGCCGGGGCAGATCTACAACAGCAACCGCGTGGTGCTGTGCAGTTGGTTAAAGCGCATGGGGTGTGAGGTGGTCGACGCCGGGATCTTGCCTGACGAACTGCCTGCCACCCGAAAACGTTTGGCGGAGCTGGGCGCGGTTGACCTGATCTTGTCCACGGGTGGGGTCTCGGTGGGCGAGGCGGACTTTCTCGGGATAGCCCTGCGTGAAGAAGGCGAACTGGCCCTGTGGAAACTGGCGATCAAACCCGGAAAGCCCCTGACCTTTGGGCATTTTCGCGGTGTGCCCGTGATTGGCTTGCCGGGTAACCCGGCCTCGACCCTGGTGACCTTTGCATTGCTGGCCCGGCCTTACTTATTGCGCCGTCAAGGCGTACAAGACGTTGCGCCGTTGAAGTTTCAAGTGCCAGCCGGGTTTGTCTGGGCCAAGCCGGGTAATCGTCGCGAATACCTGCGTGGCCGGCTGGATCAAGGCCGGGCAATCATTTACAAAAATCAGAGCTCAGGCGTTTTACGCAGCGCTGCCTGGGCCGATGGGCTGGTGGAAGTGCTTGAAGGCAGCACACTGGCCGAAGGCGACGGGGTCGGCTTTATCCCGCTCAGCGAAGTGTTGGGCTAACCCGCAAACCTGGAGCTGCCGCAGCCTGCGGCAGCTCCTATCAAAAATAAAATAAGTGATTGATTCTAAAGGCCCTGTAGGAGCGAGCTTGCTCGCGATCTTTTGATCTTGGTCTAAGAGCCCCTCACCCTAGCCCTCTCCCGAAGGAGAGGGAGCCGATTGGGGGATGCTGAAGATACTTGGTGGCCTGTTTACTGCGCGACAGCGCGGCGTCGAAGACGTGGTGGCCCCTCTTATCAAACATAAAATAAGTGATTGATTCTAAAGGCTCTGTAGGAGCGAGCTTGCCTCGCGATCTTTTGATCTTGATCTGGCTTTTGATCTGAGAGGCCCCGTTAAACCACGCTGGCCGAACGCAGGTTTTGCGCAGTGGGTAACCCGGCAGGACGCCGGGTTAGCCGCGACACGGCCAGGGATGGCCGATCGCGGCGGGCCCACGGAGCAAGGCCTGTGGTGAGGGCATGCTGAGCCTCAGCGAGGCACCGAGGGGTTGGGGCAAAAAGCGTTTGGTTACTTTGCGCTTTCAAAGTGACGCGCCGTAAGGGCGGAACCCTAAGTGGCCGTTGCAGCAGCAATGGATATGTACCCAAGAATCCCGAAGTGGATGGTTTTACGGCTGCACGCAGCCGATCGCAGCCTTCGTACCTCGTCAGCGACTACAGTGTTCTGTTTGATGCGCGACAGCGCGGCGTCGAAGACGGGGCGGCCCCTCCTATCAAACATAAAATAAGTGATTGATTCTACAGGCCCTGTAGGAGCGAGCTTGCTCGCGATCTTTTGATCTTGGTCTAAGAGCCCCTCACCCTAGCCCACTCCCGAAGGAGAGGGAACCGATTGGGGGATGCTGAAGATACTCGGAGGCCTGTTTGCTGCGCGACAGCGCGGCGTCGAAGACGTGGTGGCCCCTCTTATCAAACATAAAATAAGTGATTGATTCTAAAGGCTCTGTAGGAGCGAGCTTGCCTCGCGATCTTTTGATCTTGATCTGGCTTTTGATCTGAGAGGCCCCGTTAAACCACGCTGGCCGAACGCAGGTGTTGCGTAGTGGCTAACCCGGCAGGACGCCGGGTTAGCCGCGACACGGCCAGGGATGGCCGATCGCGGCGGGCCCACGGCGTAAGGCCGGAACCCTAAGTGGCCGTTGCCGCAGCAATGGATATGTACCCAAGAATCCCGAATTGGATGGTTTTACGGCTGCACGCAGCCGATCGCAGCCTTCGTACCTCGTCAGCGACTACAGTGGCCTGTTTTACGCGCCTCAGCGCGGCGTCAAAGATCGGGCGGCAGCTCCGCGTTTACGGCGTTTCTGTGCGCCCATACACGTCATTGAAACGCACGATGTCGTCTTCCCCTACGTAGTCCCCGCATTGCACTTCGATCATCACCAACTCAACGTCGGTTGGATTCACCAGACGGTGCGCGCGGCCGGCTTTGATGTACGTCGACTCATTGCTGCCCAGCACAAACTGCTGGTCGCCATTGGTCACCTGCGCGGTGCCGCTGACGACGATCCAGTGTTCGCTGCGATGGCGGTGCATCTGCAATGACAAGGCGCCTTGCGGGTTGACCACGATGCGTTTGAGTTTGAACCCGGGGCCTTCTTCCAGCACGGTGTAGCTGCCCCAGGGCCGTGTCACGCTGCGGTGCAGGCGATACGTATCGTGACCTTGTTGCTTGAGCGCCTGGGCGATGTATTTAACGTCCTGGCTGCGGGTCGCATCGGCCACCAGCAGCGCATCGGCGGTGTCGATGATGATCAAATCCTTGAGGCCCACCCCGCCGACCAAACGCCTAGGCGAGTCGATGTAACAACCTTGTACATCGTGCAGCACGGTTTGCCCGGTGCACTGGTTGCCATCGGCATCGGCGGGGCTCAATTCACGTACTGCCTGCCAACTGCCGATGTCACTCCAGCCGAGTTGGCAGGGCACCACGGCGACTTTTTTCGAGTGTTCCATCAGCGCGTAGTCGATGGAAATATCGGCCGCCTGGGCGAAGGTCTGGCTGTCGAGTTCGCGCTGACATTGCTGCGGGCCTGCAAATACCGGGCTGTGCTCAAGGCACAGGCTTACTGCCTGGAGGATCTGCGGGGCATGTTGCGCAAGCTCTTGCAGCAGACTGTCGACGCGCATGCAGAACATTCCGCTGTTCCACAGGTGCTGGCCGCCCTCCAGGTACTGCTGGGCGGTGGCCGCATCCGGTTTTTCGACAAAGCGCGCCACGGCGCACCCGTCGCCTTTTTCGATGTAGCCAAACCCTGTCTCGGCCCTGGTGGGCTGAATGCCGAACGTCACCAGCCAGCCTTGATCGGCCAACTGCCGGGCACTGTCGACGGCCTGCTGGAAGGCCGCGATGTCGCTGATCAAGTGATCGGCCGGCAGCACCAGCAGATGCGCATCTGCGCCGTATCGTTGGGCAACGTGCAGCGCGGCAGCGGCGATGGCGGGTGCGGTGTTGCGGCCCAAAGGCTCAAGGATGAAGTCCAGCGCAACGTCGTCCGCCGGGTGCTGGCGATACTCGTCAAGCGTACGGAAATACACGTCGCGGTTGGTCACGGTCAGCAATTGGTGCACGTCCGGCAGGCCGGTGGCGCGTTGAAAGGTCTTTTGCAGCAGGCTCTGGCCATCGGGCAGGCGCATAAAGGGCTTGGGCATGGCTTCACGCGACACCGGCCACAGTCGGGTGCCCGCGCCACCGGCGATGATGCAGGGAATGAGTGGGCTCATTCAGAACGCCTCCAGAGGCAATGGGCTGCGGTTGGGGGGTGAAGTCTGACGGGTTCTGGCGGTTTGATCGACCCGTTGACGGCCCTGAAAGGTTTTTTTGCAAATAAACCGCTTGCGTTGGGCCTTTCTTGATCGGTTGTTGTCCAACCCTACGGACTGACCAGGAGATGCGGCATGAGTGCAGGAAAGGCATTTTTGATTTTGCACGGCAAGCAAGCCATGAACGAAGACGTTCGGGCCGCTGTCGAGCAGCAACGTGCAGGCGGGCGCGAGCTGACGGTGCGCCTCACGTGGGAAGCAGGGGACGCGCAGCGCTTGGTGGGCGAAGCGCTTGAGGCCGGTTACGACCAGTTGATTGCAGGTGGCGGTGACGGCACGTTGCGTGATGTGGCCGAAGCGATGGCGCAGGCGCAGACCACCGCCAGCCTGGTGCTGTTGCCGTTGGGCACGGCCAATGACTTTGCCCGTGCGGCGGGGGTGCCGCTGGAACCCGGCCCGGCCTTGGGGCTGCTGGACGTACCGGCCCGGCAGATCGATTTGGGTGAAGTCGGCGGGCAGTATTTTTTGAACATGGCCACGGGCGGCTTTGGTAGCCAGGTCACCGCCAATACCTCAGAAGACTTGAAAAAAGTCATCGGCGGAGCGGCTTACCTGTTTACCGGGCTTTCGCGTTTCAGTGAGTTGCAGGCGGCCTACGCCGAGCTGCAAGGCCCTGATTTTCAGTGGCAAGGCCAATTGTTGGCGTTGGGCATTGGCAATGGCCGCCAAGCGGGCGGTGGGCACGAGTTGTGCCCGCAGGCATTGGCCGATGATGGCCTGCTGGACGTGAGTATCCTGCCCGCGCCACAAGAGGTGGTGGGTACGGTGAAAAACCTCATGGCGGGTGGCTGGGGGCTGGATAACCTGTTTGTCCGGGCGCGCCTGCCATGGGTAGAGATCAAGGCCGCGCAAGGGCTGGCGCTTAACCTGGATGGCGAGCCGCTAACCGGCGAGAGCTTGCGCTTCAGCGCACACAAAGGCGCGTTGCGCGTGCATTTGCCGCAAAACTCACCGCTGTTGAGTTCTTAAAAGCGAAAGATGTCATCTGGCGATTATTTTTAGGGTGTGAGGGTAGGGAAGGGTCAAGAATCGACGTGTCGTGTCGATAGCCTAGGACCTTTCGCACACACGCCCAGGAAATATCAATGGCCGGCATTCTCGACACGGTAGACCAGCGCACACAGTTGGTCGGTGAAAACCGACTGGAACTTCTGATGTTTCGTCTTGCAGGGCGGCAGTTGTTCGCAATCAACGTGTTCAAGGTGCAAGAAGTGTTGCAGCTGCCCAAGTTGACCCTGATGCCCCATCGCCATCGGCATGTGTGCGGGGTCATCAACTTGCGCGGCAAGACCCTGCCCGTCATCGACCTCTCCCAGGCCATCGGCATGCGTCCGGTGGTTCCGGGGCCCGACAGCACGATCATCGTCACCGAGTACAACCGCTCGATTCAGGCCTTTCTGGTGGGCAGTGTGGACCGGATCGTCAACATGAACTGGGAAGCCATCCTGCCGCCGCCCGCCAGCGCCGGACGCCACCATTATTTGACCGCCATCAGCAAGGTTGACGAGCAACTGGTGGAAATCATCGACGTGGAAAAGGTCTTGGCCGAGATCGTGCCGTACAACGCCAAAGTCTCCCCCGACAAGCTGGCCGACCCGGTGCTGGAGCGGGCGCGGGGCCGTGAAGTGCTGCTGGTCGATGATTCCAGCGTGGCCCTGGCGCAGTTGCGTGAAACGTTGTCGCAGTTGGGAATCAAAATGCATGTCGCCAGCGACGGCCTCAAAGCCTTCAACATGCTCAAGGCCTGGGCTGACTCCGGGCAGGTCATGACCGACAAGCTGCTGATGGTGTTCACCGACGCGGAAATGCCAGAAATGGATGGTTACCGTTTAACCACTGAAATTCGTAACGATCCTCGTCTGCGCAGTTTGTATGTGGTACTTCACACGTCATTGTCCGGCAGCTTCAACGAGTCGATGGTGAAGAAGGTGGGGTGTGACAACTTTCTCTCCAAATTCCAGCCGGACAAATTGGTGGATGTCGTCCGTCAGCGCCTGATGCTGGACGAAGTGCCTGCCTGATCCTGTCCCAATGGGGGATCTTTGCAGGCCCGAAGGCTTCTATACTGTGGCTTTTTTACCTTGCAGGGATCTGACCCATGCTTCGTCTGAGTGCGCTGTATCGCTTCCCACTGAAATCCGGCAAAGGCGAAAGCCTGCCGCAAGCCCGACTGGACAAGCTGGGGCTGGTCGGTGATCGACGCTGGATGCTTGTGGACGAAGCGAGCGGACGATTCCTGACGCAGCGCACAGAGCCAAAAATGAGCCAGCTGTCGGCCCTGTGGAGTGGCGCGGGCGGCCTGACCTTGAGTGCTCAGGGCTTTGCGCCTCTGGAGGTGGCGTTGCCTGACCCGGACGACAATCTGCGCGGTGTGACCATTTGGCGCGACACCTTGCGCGTGCCGGATGCCGGAGATGAAGCGGCGCAGTGGTTAAGCGGCTTTATCGATAAGCCGGTGCGCCTGGTGCATGTGCCGCTTGAGCGCGCGCGCATGACTGAGTCGGGCTACGGGCAGGATGATGACAAAGTGGCATTCGCCGATGGCTACCCCTTGCTGTTGATCGGTCAGGCCTCGCTGGATGATCTTTCGCAGAAAGTAGGGCGGTCGCTGGAGATGCTGCGCTTTCGCCCCAACCTGGTGATTGAAGGCAGCGAAGCGTTTGCTGAAGACGGTTGGAAGCGCATCCGCATTGGCGATGTTGAGTTTCGAGTGGTCAAGCCGTGCTCGCGTTGCATCCTCACCACGATCGACCCGCAGACCGGCGAGCGGGACGCCAATCGTGAGCCGTTCGCGACCTTGAACAACTATCGCAAACAGGAAGGTGGCGCGATGTTTGGGCAAAACCTGGTGAATGACAGCGAAGGCGTGCTGGAAGTCGGCATGCCGGTCACCATTCTGGAATAACTGCAGGAGCGAGCTTGCCTCGCGATCTTTTGACCTTAAAAAGATCGCGAGACGAGCTCGCTGCTACAGGAGTTTCGTCAGTTATTGATCATCAAAATACCGCTCATGCCAGTCCACCAGCGGCTGTGGCACGTTGAGCTTTTGTCCGTAGATCACCGAATAAGACAACACGTTCTGCACATATTGGCGGGTTTCGTCGAACGGGATGCTTTCGATCCACACGTCAAAGCCCAAATGATTCGCGCCCTTCAACCACTGACGTACCCGGCCCGGGCCTGCGTTGTAGGCCGCTGAAGCGAGTACGCGGTTGCCATTGAACTGGCCGTGTACCTGGCTCAAGTAGGCGGCGCCCAACTGGATGTTTTTGTCCGGGTCCAGCACTTGCTGTGGCGAGGCCAGCGGGATGCTGAATTTGCGGGCAGTCTCTTTGGCGGTGGCGGGCATCAATTGCATCAAGCCGCTGGCGCCCACGCCGGAGCGGGCGTCATCCATAAAGGCGCTTTCCTGACGGGTAATGGCGAATACCCAGCTTGAATGCAGGCCGCGGACTTTAGCTTCGCGTACCAGGGTGTCGCGGTGCGCCATCGGGAAGCGAATATCCAGATCGTCCCAATACTGCGCCTGACTGATGGTACGAATGGCCGGGAAGTACCACTTCAGGTCGTAAGCCAGTTTGGCCTGGGCGACCATCTCGTCACGGTTGAAGTGACGGCTTACGTAGTACCACTCACGACGACCATCAACTACCTGGCCTCGTGCGTGGAACTCCAGGGCACGCTGAATACCCGGTGTGTTGCGTACTTTGTTGACCAGTTGCGGGCTGAGCACCAGCGGCTTGTTGTTGAGCTTGTAAGGCGTTTGCGCCCGATCGGCAGCCAGGAAGCCGTAGAAGTCACGCTCTTTGGCGACATTTTTGAGCAGCACCAACGCTTGCGGATTTTTCGGCTCGGCCAGCTCCAGACTGCGGGCCTGCCAGTAACGCCAGCGGTTAGTGGTCGCGAGGTCTTGCGGCAGTTTTTTGGTCAACTGATACGCGTCTTCCCAGCGTGCCAGGCGCAACAGCAGGCGCAGACGCCATTCGGTGACGGTGTTGTCACGCAGCTCCGGGTCGTACTGGGTCATGATGGCCAGGCCGCGGCTGTCGTAACGACGGGCGAATGTCAGGCCAATTTCCCGGGCGATTGACACTTTTTCGTCACGGGAAAAGTGCATGTTGTTGGAATAGGTGTCGAGCAGCGACGCGGCTTTTTCCGGATCCTGGCGGGCGAGGCGACGCAAGCCCAGGCCGACTGCATCCGACATGGCTTCGCTGGCTGGCAGGAACACCGAAGGCTGGCTGAGCATGTCGGGCTTTTGCGCCACGGCGATCATCAGCTTGGCTTGCGGGCCCAGTGTGGTCAGCCCGCTGGCCAACGAGGTGGCCAGCGCATAGTTGCGTGCTTCGGCGGCGAGTTTGACCCGCTGCCAGCGCTTTTGCTCGGTCAACTGGCCTTCGGCGGCCCATTGCCCGAACAGGGCGTCGCACGCGGTAGGTTGGGCTTTGCCTACCAGCCAGAGTTTTTCGGCGCTGGCATAGCCCTCAGCCTTGAGGTTGTGGCTGATCTGGTATTGACCATTGAGGCAGTCCAGTTCGGTGAAATTCAGCTTGGGATCGTAATACTTGACGAAGGTTGCCCAGTCGCCACGCTCGGCCAGCCAGCGCAACCAGCGCAATCTCATCCAGTTGGACTGTGGCAGGTCGCCATGCTCGGCCAAAAATTGTTCGATTTCGGCGTTACTGGCAGATTTGAGACGTGCGGTCAGCTCGTCGTAGGCCAGGTAAGGGGTCAGCGGGTACGTGCGCAGGGCGGCGGCATTTTGAAAATAAGGGCCGGAGTCACCTTTGGCCAAGGCGCGCTTGGCGTCATCGTACAGTTGCCGTTGTTGGGTCAGGTCTGCAGCCAGCGTGGATTGCACGGCGCAGGTAGAGAGCAGCAGACAGGATAAAAAGTTGAAAAGACGACTGCGCATGAGGCTTCCGTACAGATTGAAAACACGACACGTGCAGCGCTCGGCTGCACAGACTGTGTCGTAGCTTAGCCTTTTGCCGGCAACCCGTGAAAGCCTTGGCGGCTAACCGGTGCATCTTGTTCAGAAATGAACGGTAGACGCGCCCGTACACGAAATACCCGGCCGCCTGCGGGCTCAAATCAGGTAGAATGCGCGCCCAGTTTTTGGAGAAGCTCATGACCCTGCTCAAATTCAGCGATGTGTCCCTTGCTTTCGGCTCTACGCCGTTGTTGGACAAGGTGTCCTGGCAGATCGCCCGTGGAGAGCGGGTGTGCATCATCGGCCGCAACGGCACCGGCAAGTCCAGCATGATGAAGCTGGTTAAAGGTGATCAAAAGCCTGACGACGGCTCTGTCTGGCGCGCACCCGGGCTCAAGATTGGCGAATTGCCGCAAGAGTTGCCGGTAGCCGACGGACGGACAGTGTTCGACGTAGTGGCCGAAGGTCTGGACGGTGTCGGCGAATTGCTGGCCCAGTACCATCACCTCAGCCAGAACATCGTGACCGATGCCGACCTGGACAAACTGATGCACGTCCAGCAAGACCTTGAAGCCCGTGATGGCTGGCGCTTGCAGCAATTGGTCGACAGCACCCTGAGCCGCCTGCAGTTGCCGGCTGACAAAACCCTCGCCGAGTTGTCGGGTGGCTGGCGTCGTCGCGTCCTGCTGGCGCAAGCACTGGTTTCCGAGCCGGACTTGCTGCTGCTCGACGAACCGACCAACCACTTGGACATCGGCGCGATTGCGTGGCTGGAAGAGGCTTTGAAAGACTTCCAGGGCGCTGTGCTGTTCATCACTCACGACCGTTCCTTCTTGCAGAACCTGGCAACCCGGATTCTGGAGCTGGACCGTGGTGGCCTGATCGACTGGAATGGCGACTACGCCAGCTTCCTGGTGCACAAAGAAGCCACCCTGGCCGCAGAAGAAACCGCTAACGCGCTGTTCGACAAGCGTCTGGCTCAGGAAGAAGTGTGGATCCGTCAGGGCATCAAGGCCCGTCGCACCCGTAACGAAGGCCGTGTTCGCGCCTTGAAAGCCTTGCGTGTAGAGCGCAGCGAGCGTCGTGAGCGCACCGGCAAGGCCAACATCCAGCTTGATACCGCTGACAAGTCCGGCAAGCAAGTGATGGTGCTGGAAAACGTCAGCTTCGCTCACCCGGGCGGCCCGTTCCTGGTCAAAGACTTCTCGATGGTCCTGCAGCGCGGCGACCGCATTGGTCTGCTGGGCGCTAACGGTACCGGCAAGACCACGCTGCTCAAGCTGATGCTGGGCGGCCTGCAACCCACCGACGGCAAAGTGGAAGAGGGCACGCGCATCGACGTGGCGTACTTCGACCAATTGCGCCACCAGTTGGACCTGGAAAAAACCGTGATCGACAACGTGGCTGAAGGCCGCGATTTTATTGACATCGACGGTCAAAGCCGCCACGTCCTTAGCTATCTGGGTGACTTCCTGTTCAGCCCGCAGCGTGCCCGCACGCCGGTCAAGGCGCTGTCGGGTGGTGAGCGCGCGCGTCTGCTGCTGGCCAAGTTGTTCAGCAAGCCCGCCAACCTGCTGGTACTCGATGAACCGACCAACGACCTGGACGTAGAAACCCTCGAGTTGCTCGAAGAAGTGTTGTTGACCTTCCAGGGCACCGTACTGATGGTCAGCCACGACCGGGCATTCCTCGACAACGTGGTCACCAGCACGCTGGTCTTCGAAGGTGAAGGCAAAGTACGTGAATACGTGGGCGGTTATCAGGACTGGCTGCGTCAGGGCGGTTCGCCGCGTCTGCTGGGCGTCACCGAAAGCAAGTCGGGCAAGGCTGACTTGAATTCGGCGGTGGTCACCGCGGCACCGGCACCGGCTGCTGCACAGCCTGCGCCTGCGGCGAAAAAGAAGCTCAGCTACAAGCTTCAGCGCGAGCTGGAAGCGTTGCCGGGCGACATTGACGCCAAAGAACAGGCCATTGTGGCTATCGAGGCTGAAATGGCTGACTCGGGCTTTTACCAGCGTCCTGCCGCCGAAACCGCTGCTGTGATTGCCAAGCTGGAGAAGCTGCAAGACGAGCTTGATCAATTGGTTGAGCGTTGGGCCGAGCTGGATGCCTGAGTGACGGTGCGTTGAAACAAAAAGCCCGGCCCTTTAATCAGGGGCCGGGCTTTTTGTTGGGCGCAAGGCGGGCCTTACTCGGGTTTCTTCAGGCTCACGGCCAGTACGTCGCACGGTGCGCCGTGCAGTACGTCGTTGGCCGTAGAGCCCAGCAACAGCGCCAGGCCGTGGCGGCCATGGCTGCCGACGACGATCAGTTCGCAGCCGTGCTCTTTGGCAAAGCCGTGGATTTCCTGGCGTGGCTGGCCGTATTTGAGGTGGCAGTTGTCTTTGGACAGTTGCGGATAGATGTCGATCAGGCGCTCAAGGCGCGCCTTGGCCTGGTCGAACTGCTGTTGCTGAAGCTGTGACAGGTCCATGGGCACGTCACCACCAAAGGCCATCGCCATGGGCTCGACGATATGGATGAGCGACAGTTTTGCATTGTTCGCTTCAGCGCTGGCGCTGGCGCGATAGATTACGGGGTCGCATTCTTCGGTCAGGTCGACGGCAACTAAAATATGTTTGTAGGGCATCGGCGAGGTCATGTGAAGCGTTCCTGTAAGGGAGATTAATGATGAGTATGGCCCGTTTATTGAAGCGTGTTATGGATCGGGATCAACTCGTTTATAAAGTGATGAGAGTAGAAATATGACGGTATGGATAGTGGTGTCAATCCTGGCGCTGGTTCTGAGCCCTTTGGCCTGGCTGCGACCTTCGCGGCGCCAGAGTGGTCGCATGGCACTGCGCCTGGAGGCCAGGCGCATGGGGATGGCAATGCAACTGGCGAGCCAGGAATGGCCATACTGGCTTGAGCCCGAGCCGCCGGGCTCGTGTGCGCAGTTTCATCGTCCGCGTCGCGGTACTAAGCCAGAAGTCTGGTGCTATTGGCAATCAGCGCCGGGAATATGGGTCAATCAGTGGCGTGAAGTCTGCACGGATGAGCGCTTGCTGACCCAGTTCAATAAATTGCCGGCCAACGTGTACAAAGTTGAAGCCGGGCCACAGATGATTGCCTTGTACTGGGGCGAAAAAGGCGAGCCAGACGTCCTGCAAGCCATTGATCAAGTGCTTAAAGCCCTGGCGTAAACCGCTATTTTGTAGTCGCTGACGAGGCACGAGGCTGCGATGGGTTGCGAAGCGATCCCCTCAGCGACGGTCCTGCGGCCCGTATCTCAGCCTCGTGCCTCGTCAGCGACTACGGTGTGCTGTCCTGCCGTAAACCCTGTCTATCCTTGTCCGCTCTTGCGCGGGTTTTAAATCTGACCGGTGAGTCGTTTTGTCATCCTTGTTTTGGACAATTGACAATCGTTAGCTTTTCCGTGAAGGTGTCGACACCCAAATCAAACGGGCGTATGAATCGGGTGTTTGTCTTGTCAGACGATGCTCGCAGAATCCCGACTATCGCGTTGGCGGGTGTGCCTGGCGGATTGGCATCAGCATTGACACAACGGTCAATGACAGCCAAACGCTAGCGTCCGACGTGTACTGTTCAGCTTCCATATCGTGGAGATCAGTTGATGATTTACGAAGGTAAAGCCATCACGGTTACGGCTCTTGAAAGTGGCATCGTCGAACTCAAGTTCGATCTCAAGGGTGAGTCCGTCAACAAGTTCAACCGTCTAACCCTGAACGAATTGCGTCAGGCAGTGGATGCGATCAAGGCAGATGCTTCGGTCAAGGGTGTCATCGTTTCCAGTGGCAAAGACGTCTTCATCGTCGGCGCTGACATCACCGAATTCGTCGAAAACTTCAAGTTGCCGGATGCCGAGCTGATCGCGGGCAACCTCGAAGCCAACAAAATCTTCAGTGATTTCGAAGACCTCAACGTCCCGACTGTTGCCGTGATCAATGGCATCGCGTTGGGTGGCGGTCTGGAAATGTGCCTGGCTGCGGACTTCCGCGTCATGGCCGACAGCGCCAAAATCGGCCTGCCAGAAGTCAAGCTGGGCATCTACCCGGGCTTCGGCGGCACCGTCCGTCTGCCACGTCTGATCGGCGTTGATAACGCGGTTGAGTGGATCGCCTCGGGCAAAGAAAACCGTGCAGAAGACGCGCTGAAAGTCGGCGCAGTTGATGTCGTGGTGCCGGTTGCCAAGCTGGCAGACGCTGCACTGGACGTGATCAAGCGCGCCATCAGCGGCGAGCTGGACTACAAGGCCAAGCGCCAGCCAAAGCTTGAAAAACTCAAGCTGAACGCGATTGAACAAATGATGGCTTTCGAAACCGCCAAAGGTTTCGTTGCAGGCCAGGCTGGCCCGAACTACCCGGCGCCGGTTGAAGCGATCAAGACCATCCAGAAAGCCGCGAACTTCGGTCGCGACAAAGCGCTGGAAGTTGAAGCGGCAGGCTTTGCCAAACTGGCCAAGACCTCGGCTTCGAGTGCCTTGATCGGCTTGTTCCTGAACGATCAGGAACTGAAGAAAAAAGCCAAGATCTACGACAAGATCGCCAAAGACGTGAAGCAGGCTGCCGTTCTCGGTGCCGGCATCATGGGTGGCGGTATTGCCTATCAGTCGGCCTCCAAAGGGACGCCGATCCTGATGAAGGACATCAACGAGCACGGCATCGAGCAAGGTCTGGCAGAAGCCGCCAAGCTGCTGGTGGGCCGCGTTGATAAAGGTCGCATGACCCCGGCCAAAATGGCTGAAATCCTTAACGGTATTCGTCCTACCTTGTCTTACGGTGATTTCGGCAACGTTGACCTGGTGGTCGAAGCCGTTGTTGAAAACCCGAAGGTCAAGCAAGCGGTACTGGCCGAAGTGGAAAACCACGTGCGTGAAGACGCCATTCTGGCGTCCAACACCTCGACCATTTCCATCAGCCTGCTGGCCAAGGCGCTCAAGCGTCCTGAAAACTTTGTCGGCATGCACTTCTTTAACCCGGTGCACATGATGCCGCTGGTTGAAGTGATCCGTGGCGAGAAGTCCAGTGATCTGGCGGTTGCCACCACGGTTGCCTACGCCAAGAAAATGGGCAAGAACCCGATCGTGGTCAACGACTGCCCGGGCTTTTTGGTCAACCGCGTCCTGTTCCCGTACTTCGGCGGTTTCGCCAAGCTGGTCAGCGCCGGTGTCGACTTTGTGCGTATCGACAAAGTGATGGAAAAATTCGGCTGGCCGATGGGCCCTGCCTACCTGATGGACGTGGTCGGTATCGACACCGGTCACCACGGCCGTGACGTGATGGCTGAAGGCTTCCCGGATCGCATGAAAGACGACCGTCGTTCGGCAGTCGATGCGCTGTACGAAGCCAACCGCCTGGGTCAGAAAAACGGCAAAGGTTTCTACGCCTACGAGGCGGACAAGAAAGGCAAGCAGAAGAAAGTCGTGGATTCGAGCGTGCTTGAAGTGCTCAAGCCGATTGTCTACGAGCAGCGCGACGTCACCGACGAAGACATCATCAACTGGATGATGATCCCGCTGTGCCTGGAAACCGTGCGTTGCCTGGAAGACGGCATCGTTGAAACGCCAGCCGAGGCCGACATGGGCCTGGTCTATGGCATTGGCTTCCCGCTGTTCCGTGGCGGCGCGCTGCGCTACATCGACTCGATCGGTGTGGCAGAGTTCGTAGCCCTGGCTGATCAGTACGCTGAACTGGGCGCGCTGTACCACCCGACTGCGAAGCTGCGTGAAATGGCCAAAAACGGTCAGAGCTTCTTCGGTTAAGCGCCCCATTAGAGTGAGAGTGAAATTATGAGCTTGAATCCTAGAGACGTGGTGATTGTCGACTTCGGTCGCACCCCGATGGGCCGCTCCAAGGGTGGCATGCACCGCAATACCCGCGCCGAAGACATGTCGGCGCACCTGATCAGCAAAGTGCTGGAGCGCAACAGCAAGGTTGACCCGGCTGAAGTCGAAGACGTGATCTGGGGCTGTGTTAACCAGACCCTGGAGCAAGGCTGGAACATCGCGCGCATGGCGTCGCTGATGACCCAGATCCCGCACACGTCGGCGGCACAAACCGTGAGCCGTCTGTGCGGTTCGTCCATGAGCGCACTGCACACTGCCGCGCAAGCCATCATGACCGGCAACGGTGACGTGTTTGTCGTGGGCGGCGTCGAGCACATGGGCCACGTGAGCATGATGCACGGCGTTGACCCTAACCCGCACATGTCGCTGTACGCGGCAAAAGCGTCGGGCATGATGGGTCTGACCGCTGAAATGCTCGGCAAGATGCACGGCATCACCCGTGAGCAACAGGATGCCTTTGGCGTGCGTTCGCATCAGTTGGCCCACAAGGCAACGATTGAAGGCAAGTTCAAGGACGAAATCATCCCGATGCAGGGGTATGACGAAAACGGCTTCCTGAAAGTTTTCGACTACGATGAAACTATCCGTCCGGAAACGACCCTGGAAAGCCTGGCCGCCTTGAAGCCAGCCTTCAACCCTAAAGGCGGGACCGTGACTGCGGGCACTTCGTCGCAGATCACCGACGGTGCTTCATGCATGATCGTCATGTCCGCCCAGCGCGCCAAAGATCTGGGTCTGGAGCCGTTGGCCGTGATCCGCTCGATGGCACTGGCAGGTGTGGACCCGGCAATCATGGGCTATGGTCCAGTACCGGCAACACAAAAAGCATTGAAGCGCGCAGGCTTGAATATGGCCGATATCGACTTCATTGAGCTTAACGAAGCTTTCGCTGCACAGGCCCTGCCAGTGCTGAAAGATTTGAAAGTGCTCGACAAGATGAATGAGAAGGTTAACCTGCACGGCGGTGCAATCGCTCTGGGCCATCCATTTGGATGCTCGGGTGCTCGCATCTCCGGCACTTTGCTCAATGTGATGAAGCAAAATGGCGGCACTTTCGGGTTGTCCACCATGTGCATTGGTCTTGGCCAGGGCATTGCCACTGTCTTCGAACGCGTTTAAAGCGTTGCGTTGATGGAAGCCGGGGCCATGTGCCCCGGTTTTTGTTTTTAGGCTTTTTTTTATTTTTTCTTGCAGGGGGCCGCAACATGCCGCTACAACCTGGGCTCTATCAGCATTACAAAGGGCCGCAATATCGGGTATTCAATGTGGCTCGCCACTCTGAAACCGAAGAGGAAGTGGTGTTTTACCAAGCCCTGTATGGCGATTTCGGCTTTTGGGTTCGCCCGCTGAGCATGTTCCTTGAGACGGTCATCGTTGACGGTGAGCAAGTCCCGCGTTTTGCCTTGATTGAGGCTGAACCGAGCATTTTTTCCCGGCCATGAGGCCTGGTCGCGCAGAACCCTGTGCTTGACCTCACCTTGTAGCCACTATATATAGCGGTGCCGCGTCAGGCGCTCACCGCCTTTCACTTCTAGAACTCAGGAATTTTCTGATCCATGGGCAAATCGCTGGTCATTGTGGAATCCCCGGCTAAGGCCAAGACCATCAACAAGTACTTGGGCAACGAGTACGTGGTGAAGTCGAGTATCGGCCATATCCGAGACCTGCCCACCAGCGGTTCGGCTAGCGCCAGTAAAGAACCTGCTGCCAAGCGTGGCAAGGCAGCGGCGGGCGAAGCGCCGGCCCTGTCGCCTAAAGAGAAAGCTCAAAAGCAGCTGATCTCGCGCATGGGGGTCGATCCCGAGCATGGCTGGAAAGCCAAGTACGAGATCCTGCCCGGCAAGGAAAAGGTCATCGAAGAGCTGCGCCGGCTCGCCAAAGATGCTGACACCATCTATCTCGCAACCGACTTGGATCGCGAGGGGGAAGCCATTGCCTGGCACCTGCGCGAAGCCATCGGGGGTGACGACAGCCGCTACAAGCGCGTGGTGTTCAACGAGATCACCAAGAAGGCGATTCAAGAAGCCTTCTCCAAGCCGGGCGAGCTGGATATCAACCGTGTGAATGCACAGCAGGCGCGTCGCTTCCTCGACCGCGTGGTGGGCTACATGGTCTCGCCACTGCTGTGGGCCAAAATTGCCCGTGGCCTGTCGGCTGGTCGTGTGCAGTCGGTTGCGGTGAAGCTGGTAGTTGAGCGTGAGCGCGAGATTCGTGCGTTCAACCCCGAAGAATACTGGGAAGTTCACGCAGACCTGGGCACTGCCAAGGGTGCGAAAGTGCGCTTTGATGTGGCTCGCGAAAACGGCGAAGCCTTCAAGCCGCTGAACGAAGCCCAGGCCATGGCCGCGCTGGAGAAGCTCAAGGCTTCCAGCTACACCATCGCCAAGCGCGAAGACAAACCGACCAGCAGCAAGCCGTCGGCACCGTTTATTACCTCCACCCTGCAACAGGCCGCGAGTAACCGCCTGGGCTTCGGTGTGAAGAAAACCATGATGATGGCTCAGCGCTTGTATGAAGCGGGCTACATCACGTACATGCGTACCGACTCCACCAACCTCTCGGCCGATGCGGTCGCGATGGCGCGCACTTACATCGAAAGCGAGTTCGGCGAGTCGTACCTGCCGCCGACGCCTAACGTGTACAGCAGCAAGGAAGGCGCACAAGAGGCTCACGAAGCGATTCGTCCTTCAGACGTAAATATGCACCCGAGCAAGCTGTCGGGCATGGAGCGCGACGCTGAGCGGCTCTACGAGCTCATCTGGCGCCAGTTCGTGGCGTGCCAGATGCTGCCGGCCAAATACCTGTCGACCACCGTCAGCGTGGCCGCAGGCGACTTCGAGCTGCGTGCCAAAGGCCGTATCCTCAAGTTCGACGGTTACACCCGTGTAATGCCGCAAATCACCAAGCCTGGCGATGACGATGTACTGCCGGACATGGCCCAGGGCGACGTGCTCAAGCTGATCCAGCTGGACCCGAGCCAGCACTTCACCAAGCCGCCTGCGCGTTATTCGGAAGCGAGCCTGGTGAAAGAGATGGAAAAACGCGGTATTGGTCGTCCGTCGACCTACGCAGCGATTATCGGAACCATCCAGGACCGCGGTTACGTGGCGCTACACAACCGCCGCTTCTACTCCGAGAAAATGGGCGACATCGTTACCGAGCGCCTGTCTGAGAGCTTCTCTGACCTCATGGACTACGGCTTCACCGCCGGCATGGAAGAGAACCTCGATGACGTCGCACAAGGCGAGCGCGACTGGAAAAACGTGCTGGACGAGTTCTACGGCGACTTCAAGAAAAAGCTTGAAGTAGCAGCAGCACCGGACGGCGGCATGCGTGCCAACGAACCGGTCATGACCGATATTCCGTGCAAGGAATGCGGTCGTCCAATGCAAATTCGTACGGCTTCTACTGGCGTGTTCCTGGGTTGCTCGGGTTACAGCCTGCCGCCTAAAGAGCGTTGCAAGGCCACCGTCAATTTGGTGCCGGGCGATGAAATCGCTGCGGATGACGAGGGCGAGTCCGAGTCGCTGGTGCTGTTGGGCAAACACCGCTGCCCAATCTGCAGCACGGCGATGGATGCTTACCTGCTGGATGAAAAACACAAGCTGCACATCTGCGGTAACAACCCGGATTGCGTGGGTTACGAGATCGAAGAAGGCAACTACCGCATCAAGGGCTACGAAGGGCCGAGCCTGGAGTGCGACAAGTGCGGCAGTGAGATGCAGCTCAAGACCGGGCGTTTCGGCAAGTTCTTTGGTTGCACCAATTCGGAGTGCAAGAACACTCGCAAGCTGCTGAAAAGCGGTGAAGCAGCTCCACCGAAAATGGATCCGGTGAAAATGCCGGAGCTCAAGTGCGAGAAGGTCGACGACACCTACATCCTGCGTGATGGTGCTTCGGGGTTGTTCCTGGCGGCGAGCCAGTTCCCGAAAAACCGTGAGACCCGCGCACCGTTGGTGATCGAAATCATCCCGCACAAGGACGAGATTGATCCTAAGTATCACTTCTTGTGTGAAGCGCCAAAGAAAGACCCGGAAGGTCGCCCGGCCGTGATTCGTTATAGCCGCAAGACCAAAGAGCAATACGTACAGACCGAAGTAGACGGCAAGCCGACCGGCTGGCGTGCGTTCTACGACGGTGGTAGCTGGAAAGTAGAAGACAAGCGCAAAGATAAAGACGCTTGAAACTGAACTGACCGCACCACAAAAAACCGCGCAAGGGCTGCATGCCTTGCGCGGTTTTTGATTTTGGGTGGGGTAGTTCCGTGCCTCGTCAGCGACTACAAATCGTAGGTACGGGCGTAACAAATTTGTAGGAGCGAGCTTGCCTCGCGATCTTTTGATCTTTGGTGGGGCAGCTTCGCTACCCATCGCAGCCTTCGTGCCTCGGCAGCGACTACAAATCGTAGGTACGGGCGTAACGAATTTGTAGGAGCGAGCTTGCTCGCGATCTTTTGATCTTTGGTGGGGTGGCTTCGCTACCCATCGCAGCCTTCGTGCCTCGGCAGCGACTACGGGGATGTTTTGACCCTGGGGTGAAAATCCTCTCATCATGGCCTTGCGCCCTTATCCCCTATACCTGAGACTGCTGTCAGCCCTTACCCATTCGCTGTGGAGCGCCTCAACATGGCTCACGAACTCTATACCCGTACCAATCAGAAAATATATTTCGCCGGTTTGGCCCTTGAGGCCATGAACAAGGCCGGGGAGGGGCGGGCCATGAATGCTCAGGCGCTGGTTCAGGCTGAACGCGAATCGGCCATTTTTCATTTGTATGGCGCTTTACTCGGCTTATGCCATGAAATCGCCGGCTTTTATCGCTTGCCTCAAGCAAATGCTCCGCGGGTCGAGTTGCTGCTGACTCAGGAAGTTTTGGACGCCATAGCCATTCCGGAGCTGGCAGAAATGGTCGAACTGGCCAGAGCGCCGCACACTTGGCTGGCGCAACTGGTTGCCACTCACGCAGCGTTGTACCAGCCGTTGCAGGCGCCGAAGAAGGTTAAGGCAGACGTTTTTCAGCCCCTGATTGAGGCGGTCAATCTGGAGGATGAAGCACCCGAGGAATTAAGCCGCGATACGCTGGAGGAGTGGCGCCAAAACCTAAAAAGTTTGGCCATCAGGTTTCGTGACGGACTAAATGAGTGTTGAAGGTCGCGGATAAAACTGTACAGTCATTCATCAGTCGGTAATGAAACAGGCTCATATCCTGGAAAAATTACAATGGATGACTGATATAATCCCGCGCTTTCGTGGAGAACAAACCTTTATGCCAACGTCCTTTCTAGAAATTGTCGAATTACCAGACGGCCGTATCGAGTTGCGCCGGGCTGAAGACGAGGGGTCTTTGGTGACGCTTAACTTTTCTGAAGATGCCAAGGCCTTTCTTCAAGGCCAGCACGTTGAGGTGGCCAAAGCCATGCTCAGCGTCGGTGTTCAGATGGCAGGCCGATTGGCCGAAGGCGAGCTTGAAAAAGATGAAGGCCCGCGCATCCTGCACTAAGTGTTCAGGCTGGCAGGCATCACTGGCAGGCTTGTGCAGGGCGCACAAGCACTGTGGCAGTTAGCGACAACCGCTTAACCCAAACGAATATTCAGGCTTTGCCCGTGGCCGGTACGTGCTGCGCTGACCAGTTGTTGGCGAGCACCGGCAGTCAGCGGGTTGATCCAGCTGACCACAGTATGGCTACGGCCCAGGCGCAGTGCTTCGCAAGTCAGTTGCAAAGCACTTTTGTTGCCGTTGGGTTGCAGGAGCAGAATGCGTTCGCGGTTCAGCCCGGCCTCGCGCAACCAGCTTTGTGTCAGGCTGGCAGGCGGGGCAATCAGGGTCAGCCAGCGGTCGTCTTGTTGCTCGCTGAGTTCGCGAAGCATGGGCGCCAGCAGGTTCAGGCAGTTTCCGGCAGCACCGCGCAGCGACAACTCACTGAAAACTTCAGGTTCGGCGCTCCAGGGTGCATCGAGCACTTCTTTGATCGCAGGGGCCATGGGTTGTGCCATGAACACTTCGAACAAGGGGAGTTGTGCTGGCAGCGGTGTGTGTGGGAACTGCATGACGTCTCCTATTAGCGGCGTATGACGCCGACGCTCAGGCCTTCGATAACCAGTTCCTGCTCTTTGAGATTGACCTCAATGGGCTGGAAATCCGGGTTTTCAGCGATTAGCCAGACCTTGTTGCCTTCGCGCTTGAAGCGCTTGACGGTCACTTCGTCGTCGATACGGGCCACCACAATCTGGCCGTTGCGGGCTTCGCGGCAGGTATGCACAGCCAGAAGGTCGCCATCAAAGATGCCGACGTCCTTCATGCTCATGCCCTGGACCCGCAGCAGGTAGTCGGCGCGCGGATGGAAGAACGTCGGGTTGATGTTGCAGGACTCTTCGACGTGCTCTTGCGCCAGGATCGGCGCACCGGCAGCGACCCGGCCGATGATGGGCAAGGTGGATTCGTCGGCCTTGGCTTCAAAGCCAGGGATACGAATACCGCGTGAGGCGCCCGGGGTCATTTCGATGGCACCCTTGCGAGCAAGGGCCTTGAGGTGTTCTTCAGCGGCGTTCGGAGACTTGAAGCCCAGTTCCTGTGCGATCTCGGCACGGGTGGGCGGGTATCCGTTGTCATCCAGGCATCGCTTGATGAAGGCCAGGATCTCAGCTTGGCGTGGCGTCAGTTTTAACATGGTGATCGCTCTGTCTTTTTATACAGTGACTGGAATTATATACAGTGAAGGCTTATTGGCAATCCTCCATTTTCCGCCGTCCGCTGGACGGTCATCAATGCTTTGCAGGGTTCGCCTAATAGAAGGCAAAGCCTTGCTGGCGGCGGCTGTGGTTAAATGCGAGACCGCCCGGTCGCAAACCGAACACGCCGCCTTGACTTTTTACAAGTCGAAACGTATGTTTCAAACAGATGTTTTAATGTTTTGTCAGGCGGAGTAGCCATGGCCCAGTCGGAAACCGTTGAACGTATCCTTGATGCTGCTGAGCAGCTGTTCGCGGAAAAAGGTTTTGCTGAAACTTCATTGCGGCTGATTACCAGCAAAGCCTCGGTCAACCTGGCGGCGGTCAATTACCATTTTGGTTCCAAAAAGGCCTTGATCCAGGCTGTTTTCTCGCGTTTTCTGGGGCCGTTCTGCGCCAATCTGGACCGCGAGCTGGAGCGCCGTCAGGCCAAGCCTGAGCAGCGCCCCAGCCTTGAAGAACTGCTGGAGATGCTGGTCGAGCAGGCGCTGGTAATCCAGCCACGCAGTGGTAATGACCTGTCTATATTCATGCGCCTGCTCGGGTTGGCCTTCAGTCAGAGTCAAGGGCACTTGCGGCGTTATCTCGAAGACATGTACGGCAAGGTGTTTCGCCGCTATATGTTGCTGGTTAACGAAGCCGCCCCGCAGATCCCGCCAATTGAGCTGTTCTGGCGTGTGCACTTTATGCTCGGTGCGGCGGCGTTCAGCATGTCTGGGATCAAGGCCTTGCGGGCCATCGCCGAAACCGATTTTGGGGTGAACACCTCGATCGAGCAGGTGATGCGCCTGATGGTGCCTTTCCTTGCGGCCGGCATGCGTGCCGACAGTGGTGTAACCGACCCCGCCATGGCCAGCGCGCAGCTTCGCCCCCGGACCAAAACCCCACCGGTCGCCGCCAAGGTTTGACCGCGTGCGGGTGGGCGCGGCAGCTTTGTTCCGCTAAGCTAGCCGCCATGCCCAACCCAGACTTATTCCCGTCTCGCTCTTCGCCGCTGCCGCTCTGGTACGCGGCGCGCCTTGCTGTGCCTAGCGTGAAGAGCCGGTTGATAAGCGCTTTCTCTCTTTAAGGATTTCCCATGAGTTCTGCCTTGCAAGGTTCCTTGATGGTGGACGTCGCCGGTACCTGGTTGACGGCTGAAGACCGGCAATTGCTGCGCCAGCCTGAAGTGGGCGGCCTGATCATCTTTGCCCGCAATATTGAGCACCCGCGCCAGGTGCGTGAGTTGAGTGCATCGATTCGCGCCATTCGCCCGGATTTGCTGTTGGCCGTCGACCAGGAGGGCGGCCGCGTACAGCGTCTGCGCCAAGGTTTTGTCCGCCTGCCGGCGATGCGCGCAATCGCCGACACCCCCAACGCCGAGTACTTGGCCGAGCAGTGTGGCTGGATCATGGGCACCGAAGTATTGGCGGTCGGTCTGGACCTGAGTTTTGCTCCGGTACTGGACCTCGATTACCAGCGCAGTGCGGTGGTGGGGACTCGCTCGTTTGAAGGAGACCCAGAGCGCGCCGCGCAATTGGCAGGCGCCTTTATTCGCGGGATGAACGCGGCGGGCATGGCCGCGACCGGTAAGCATTTTCCGGGGCATGGGTGGGCAGAGGCTGATTCTCATGTCGCCATCCCGACTGATGAACGCAGCCTGGAGCAGATTCGCAGCCATGATCTGGTGCCGTTTGCCCGTCTGAGCAAGCACTTGGCAGGCGTGATGCCTGCGCACGTGATCTACCCGCAAGTCGACAGCCAGCCTGCCGGGTTCTCCCGTCGCTGGTTGCAGGACATTTTGCGGGGCGAGCTGCAATTTGACGGGGTGATTTTCAGTGACGACCTGTCGATGGCCGGTGCCCATGTGGTCGGCGATGCGGCGAGCCGCATTGAGGCCGCCTTGTCTGCCGGGTGTGACATGGGCCTGGTGTGCAACGACCGTGCGGCTGCCGAGTTGGCCCTCAGTGCTGCTCAGCGCCTTAAAGTCACGCCTTCTGCGCGTATTGCGCGGATGCGTGCGCAAGCCTGGGCCAGCACCGACTACCGTCAGGACCCGCGCTGGTTGGTGGCCACGGGCGCCCTTAAAGATGCTCAATTGATTGATTAATGCACGTGCTCAAGAGGCAGATTCAATGACGGTTTACGCAATTATTGGTGGCACGGGGCTGACCCAACTCGACGGCTTGACCATCAGCCGTTCGCTGGCGTTGGACACGCCTTACGGCCCGACTTCAGCCGATATCCAGATCGGTGAATTTGGCGGCCGTGAAGTGCTGTTTTTAGCACGCCACGGCCATCCGCACCGGGTGCCGCCGCATCAGGTCAACTACCGCGCCAACCTGTGGGCCTTGAAGCAGGCAGGTGCCGAGGCGATTTTGGCGGTGAATGCCGTGGGCGGGATTCACATGGCGATGGGCACCGGGCATTTCTGCGTGCCGCACCAGTTGATTGACTACACCAGCGGCCGCGAGCACACCTATTTCGCTGGTGATCTGGAGCACGTAACCCACATCGACTTCAGCTTTCCCTACACCGAAGCCCTGCGTGAAAAACTGATCAGCGCACTGGCGGCCGAAGGCTGCTCCTACAGCACCCACGGTGTCTATGCCGCAACCCAAGGCCCGCGCCTTGAAACCGTGGCTGAAATCGCCCGTCTTGAGCGTGATGGCTGCGACATTGTGGGCATGACCGGCATGCCTGAAGCGGCGTTGGCCCGCGAACTGGACCTGGACTACGCGTGTCTGGCGCTGGTGGTAAATCCGGCAGCGGGCAAGACCACAGCGGTGATTACCATGGCTGAAATCGAGCAGGCGCTGCACGACGGCATGGGCAAAGTTAAAGCGACCCTGGCGCGGGTGTTGACCGACCACCATTGATAGTTAATCAGGCAGTGCAGTGAATGCTCTCTATAGAAAACCTGTTGCACAGTGGCGACTGGGCTATTGGCTTTAGCAAGGGCGCCCTTGAACGTGGACGCAAGTACTTTCGAGAAGATCGTGTCGAGTTGCTCAGTAGTGATGACGTCTGCATACATGCCACGTGCGTGGGTGGAGAAGGTTATGCCTACGAACAACTGATCGGTATCGAGTCTGATCTTGCAGGTGAACAGTTTCTGAACTGTTCATGTACTTGTCCGGTCGCCTTTGATTGCAAGCACTGCGCTGCTGTTTTGTATTATGTGCTCAGCACACAGTCTCAAGAACGGCTGCAAAGGCTTGGTGAGAACATGGGCACTGGCCTGGAACGTTGGCTTGATGCCCTTTCAGGCAGCAAGAGTGCCGCGGGTCCTGCTAAAAAAGACAACGACACATGCCTTTTATATCGGCTTGTGTCAAACCGCCAAAAGGGGAGTTGGCAGGTAGAGTTCTTCACGGGCCGACGTCTGCAAGACGGCAGCCTTAGAGATTTGCAGCGCTGCACGTTTACCCACGAGACCGTGCACAATTCGCCCAATTACGTGCTTGAGTCGGACCTTAAGTTTATTCGTCTGTTTTTAGCCAGCCATAGCAACGCGAGCTATGTGTCAGGCGTAGAGCTCAAAGGGCGTATCGGCAGTGAACTGCTTGAGTTACTCCTTGAAACGTCACGGCTGTTTCTCGATGTTGACTCGCAGCAACCATTGGTTGCTTCGCCGCCGCGCCCTGCAATCTTCAATTGGGTTGAACAAGCGAACGGTCATTACCGCGGTCAATGGTTTGCCTCTGACCAGCCGCTGGATGTTGTTCTGGCGCTTGAACCGCTGCACTACATTGACGTCGAACGGATGCACGTTGGGCCGCTGCAGTATGACTTGAGCGACAAACTGGCTTGTCACTTGCTTGTGGCTCCGGACATTCCGGCGCAGCATGCCCTGGAGTTCAGTCATCGCATGCGTGCCATAGTCGATACGGTAGCTGCACCGGTCACACTGACTGAGCGGGTTGTCGACGATATTACTCCCCTAGCGCATTTGACCTTGGGAAGCGTTGTGCAGACCTCGTGGCGCGCCCCCCGTCCCTTTGAACACCGTGCCGTGTTGGGTTTCAGCTACGCGGGTCACTCTGTAGCAGATAAAAAGTCCAGCGAAATACGTGTGTTGTCGGGCAGTGAAACCCAGCGTATCCAGCGCCAGCCAGCGGCTGAAAAAGCGCTTCGTCAGGCACTGCTCAAGGTCGGCTTCAAAAGAGTGATAGGTCAAAGTGCCCCATTGCCCGGCGTGACCGGTGAGCTATTTGAACAAGTGAGTGATGCGGGCTGGATCAATTTTGTCCAATCTGATCTGGAGCGCTTGCGTGGCTTGGGCTGGCAGATCGTAATCAATCAAGGCTTTCACTTTGTACTCCACGAAGTCGGGCAATGGTACGCCGATATCGAGGAAGGGCCAGAGCATGCCTGGTTTGATCTGGAGTTGGGCATTGAGGTCAATGGCCAACGTTATAGCCTGTTACCGATTTTGCTTAACGTGTTGAGACGCAACCCTGAACTGTTAGACCCGCAATCCATGGCTCTGCGCAAGGATGACGAGCCGATGTTGGTCAATCTTCATTATTCGACTTATCAATATGGGCTGCAAAAGCCAGCCTTGAACGTGGTCTTGCCCTATGGCCGGATCAAGCCGCTGATGACAACCCTCAGCGAGTTGTATTTAAACGAGCATCGAGGCAATTCATTGCGCCTGAGTGCTCTGGATGCCGCACGCCTCAGTGCGTTGGACGATATACCGCTGGTATGGCAAGGGGGCGAGCGTCAGCGTGACTTTGCCAAGCGCCTCAAGCAGTCAGACTATGTCGCGGTGCCTGCGCCAGAGGGATTAAACGCCACGCTGCGTCCTTACCAACTGGAAGGCGTCAACTGGATGCAAGCGCTGCGTGAGCTTGAGGTAGGAGGCATCCTGGGTGACGACATGGGCTTGGGCAAGACATTGCAAGCCCTGACTCATTTACTGCAACTCAAGCAGAACGGTCAGCTTGACTCGCCTGCTCTGGCGATCATGCCCACCAGTCTGATACCTAACTGGCTCGACGAAGCGGCGCGTTTTACCCCGCAACTCAAAGTGCTGGCCTTGCATGGAAACAATCGCCAAAAAGATTTCGATCAGTTGGCAAACTACGATTTGGTCTTGAGCACCTACGCCTTATTGCCACGTGACCTGGAAACACTTGAACCTCTCGTCTGGAGTGTTGTGATTCTGGATGAGGCACAGAACATTAAAAATCCGACGAGCAAGGCCGCCCAAGCCGCACGGCAGTTGCAGGCAAAACAACGTGTGTGTCTGTCTGGTACGCCTTTGGAAAACCACTTGGGTGAGCTGTGGTCCTTGTTTCACTTTTTGTTGCCGGGTTGGTTGGGTGATAACAAAGCGTTCAATCGTGATTACCGTACGCCCATCGAAAAGCATGGCAACAGTGAGCGCATGCACAGCCTGACGGCGCGTATCAAACCGTTTTTGTTACGCCGAACCAAAGAGCAGGTTGCCGCTGAATTACCCGCGAAAACTGAAATCGTGCATTGGGTTGACTTGAGCGATACCCAGCGTGATGTCTATGAAACCGTTCGCGTTGCAATGGACAAAAAGGTGCGTGATGAAATCAAGCGCAGCGGGATAGGCGGCAGTCAGATCATCATCCTCGAAGCGTTGCTCAAACTGCGTCAGGTGTGCTGCGATTTGCGCTTGGTCAAGAGCGCATCAGCCGTGACTACCAAGTGGACGTTGACTGGAAAGCTGGGCAGCTTGATGGAAATCATTGAAGAGTTGCTGGGTGAAGGCCGAAAGATTTTGCTGTTCTCACAATTCACTTCAATGCTGGCATTGATAGAGCAAGAGCTGGCGCAGCGCAACGTTGCCTATTCGCTGCTGACCGGTGATACCAAGGATCGGCGCACGCCGGTTAAAAACTTCCAGGACGGCAAAGTTCCACTCTTTTTAATCAGCTTGAAGGCCGGAGGTACGGGTCTTAATTTGACAGCGGCTGACACAGTGATTCATTACGATCCATGGTGGAATCCGGCGGCTGAAAACCAGGCCACTGATCGTGCACACCGAATTGGTCAGGATAAGCCCGTATTCGTTTACAAGATGATTGCCCGCGGCACCGTGGAAGAAAAAATCCAGGCGTTGCAACAGAAGAAAGCGCATTTGGCTGCAGGTGTTTTAGAAGGCAGCTTGAACAGTGGCTGGAAGCTTGAGCAGAGTGACATTGACGCGTTGTTCGCCCCACTGAAGGGGTAATGTACGCGGGTTATGTAGGAGCCAACTCCTATCAAACATAAAATAAGTGATTGATTCTAAAGGCTCTGTAGGAGCGAGCTTGTCTCGCGATCTTTTGATCTTGATCTGGCTTTTGATCTGAGAGGCCCCGTTAAACCACGCTGGCCGAACGCAGGTGTTGCG
>NZ_WIWK01000179.1:0-7352 GCF_009600165.1 Pseudomonas sp. FSL R10-0399 | reverse complement strand
GAAGGCCATGGCTATGCGGCATGATGCTCCAGCTTCAATTCAATGACCGTGTTGCACTCAGCTCCTGCAACCGCCCTACTAATTTCTCACAGGGCTCTTCAATTGAGTGCAAAACCCCATTGCTCGATGGTACGCCGTCAATAGAAATTTCTACCTCATTTTTGTCGACTTCTACACCAAGGCTATTTCTAACCTGAAAAATATACTTCTCTAACTCAATTTGATCCGAAGGAGTATAGATTTTCAAAGGCATCTTTCTATTCATTGATATTGATGCCGCTATTTTTTTTGGGTCACCCGGTTTCGAAACTGGGGCAGCCTTACCTGTGGGAACTTTTTTCTTAGAATTTTCTTTCTGCAGCTCTCTTTTTAACTCAGAACCGTTAGTTTGAATAAGATCGTTGAGAGCCTTAAGGTTTTTAATCAGGCTTTTAGTCAGAGAGTTTTCTACAAAGTTTGTTCTGTCCGAGTTGAATTCAACCTCCTCGCTCTGACTTCTTAAGCTAACCCGCCCAATCATCTGAGGTAATGAACTTCCCGAGCTGGTTTTTCTGAGCAGTTCCGGATCGAAAATAACAATGTTATTAAAAATATTTCGATTGAAATATACTAGGGGGTACAGCGCGTCATCATGTACCCTTTTGTTTAATGGAGATATAGATTTTGAATTCCTACCTCTTTCAAAATGAAAAATTACCAGCTCTAGATTTATTGAATAGTCTGTTCTCCGCATGGGCTCAGGTAGGCCTGAAATTGACTTCAATAGCTCTCCCTTATGATAAAATTCAATATTATTGTCTTCTGAATCAAAAGAAACATAAAACAGTTGGTCGTTATCACTTTCCAGCTTGAAATCTTTAAGGTTTCTAGTTGAGTAACTAGTTGCCTGGTTCTCTATCTCAATTTTTATGTCAAAGTTTTCATCTACGATTGCGGCAGCAAGTTTTTCCGAAACCTTCTCATTGCTTAAATCATCAAGCAATACTTCTATATCTTTTGGGCTTGAGGAAATAATAATTGTGGTTCCTTTCCCATTATGAGCTTCTGTTATGATTGGTATGCTAGTCCCTGCAAGATCTTGCTTACTGACTAAGTCTGATTTTCTCAGAGAAAATGTGCTCTGCATCCCGCCCTTGCGTGTGGTCCATTGAACTTCATCGCCAAACTTAAATGCTGCAAGAAAGCCTAATCCTTTAGAGCCTTGAGTGATTCTACTAGCGCCATTTTGTTCAATGACGTGGCCAAATTTTTTAGAGCTTTTTGATATGTGAAAAAGGCTTTCAATTTCATCAGTCCCCATTCCATTTCCGTTATCAGAAATAGTTACAGTGTTCTTTGATGCCTCAACTTTGATCGTAATATCTGGCGAAAAAGCATCATAGGCATTCTTTATCAACTCGTTAAGCGCAAACAGTGTTGATGGTATCTTTTGTGACAGCTCTTCGATTATCTTCCCGCCAAACTTCAAAGAGACTTCCGACATATTAAATTCCTTTTTTACAATTGAGAGCACATTCATGGACGCTAGGTGGTCGCCCTGAGGCGTGTCAGGCCACCCTTTTCTCTTTATTCATTGCTTGAGAGCTTTTGGTATTCCGAAACCAAATTTAAATACTTTCTAAGGACAGGCCTCAAACAGAAACGTATCGATGGCAGCTATTTTGGGCGACGTCTTGTCATCAACTTCTCTCATGCGCCTCCCCATGAGCGAGTTACTAAAATCCACTCGGTAGCCATAGTTGATCCTTCACTATTTTTAGCGGCCATCCTTTTGCGAGAGCCGGGCAACATACGTTCTATCGTGGTAACTATTTCGTGCCCATTCGCGGTAAGAAACTCTTTAGTTATATCTACCAGAGGAAAGATCTTACCTCCTATCCTTCTTTCTCCAAGGGTGAAAAAACAAAATGCCCCGAGCTTAAGTCTAGGGCTAATCATCATTAATGATTCGCGATAATCTCGACAGAAAGATAAGGTTTTCTTTCTTAGAGGGCCAGCGTGCTCGATTTTTCTTAAAAAATTCGCCAGTGAGGGTGAGGCAGTACAAAGTTCGTTCCTTGCTAGGTCAGCAAACCTCAGCGAACCACCGAGACTTAATGTGTCAATTCGTGAAGTGGAACTTAATAAAAAAGGGTCAAATCCATCATGCAGATCAATTGGGTCAATCCAGCGGAGTGCTAAATAACTATGCTGTCCGTAAGGTACTGTGGTTTTATTATCTCCATATGGCGGAGAAGTCATTAAAACATCTGCAAGCTGCGGTGCTTTGCATACACCCGAAACGGAGCCGGATATTAGCACTGCTTTAGGAAAGATTTCTTGGTTTGGCCTTGCCAAAATTCTTGACCAGTGCAGTTTCAGTCGAGAAAGATTTTGCTCGCAGACAATCTTGAATACTTTAATAGCATCAGTCCCTCGCCTTGCGATGTCCTCCTGGCTATATGTATGTAACTTGAATGTTGAGATCCTTGAGTTTGATACCAATCTTATAGTTTCAGCAAAGCAGACCCATAGAAATTTCCTAACGACTTTGTTTGGGTGTTTAACTATTGATCTACGCAGCCTACTCAGGCCATCTTTTATTTCAAATTTAAACCACTTGTCTATGTTGGGGAAATCAAAGTCGCACGACGTCGAGGTTTCTGCCAAAGTGACTACAAGAGACACCGCATTAGAGGCAATCTCAACGTCCGGCGGAGTAGATTTAACCTCACATAATAATATAGCCATTGGATTAATATCACTTCCGTAATAGTTAATCCCTCTATATAAGCTTTCTAACATAACAGTGCCTGACCCCGAAAAGGGGTCATACACTAAAGAAATATCATCTTCCACGGCAATCAAGTCATCCAGCAATGCCCCTTGCAGTTCAGGAACCATCATAGCGGGATACTGAAAGAGGGCATGATTTCCAGATCTGCTTCTCAGCTCAGAAAATGCCCAAAAGTTGCTATCGCAGTCAGTCCGAGAAGATAATCGACGACGCAACTCTGCTGATTTTTCATCCGTGCTACCACTTTGGCTGGTTTGCCAAGCAGTCATGTCAACCCCCAATCCATAACCAAGCCCTAAATCCAAATTTGTCCGGGTTTCTTCCACATTCGCAGTAATATTTCTGCCTAGGTGCTCATGTTCAAGAAGCTCCTCAGACCTACCCTTTGCAGGCTTGTAAGGGCGTTTGCCAAACCACCATGTAGAATAATGGAAAAGTAGTTGCAAACACACTCTGGCCATCAACAGATAGCAATTTCCAAAGAGTGGTGACGCTTCTGAAATATCAGTCTGCTCTCTAAGCCTCATCCGTGCTGCGGTCGAGTCTTCTCAAAGAGGGCACGTCTGGCACGGTGAGAGCATTTCCCCAATGCGACATAATGCCATCACATCGTTGCTGAGAACTAGTGAGGCAGTTCGCTTGTGAGAGCCTGCGGTCTTGATTACTCTCCCGCTCCGGCTCAAGGATCGTCAGTTTTTGCTCTGCGCTTCCATTCAGATGCGGTGCTTATTGACGCGCCGGCTCGCGGTAATTGAAATTCCACATCATTGAGCCGCTCGCGCGCACTCGAAGCTGCAAGCCATCGCCGTCGCTAAGGACGAAGTCTTTACCAGTAGCCTTGACTGTCTTGAGCTGGCGACCGGAGAGGCGTGTTGCGTTAGTAGGCATAGGGGTCACCCCCAGCACCGTTTTGGTATCCGAAAATAGCACCCGGTAGCGCGGGATACTACCTGGGATACCACACCGCCTGGAACTCAGAAAACCTCAAAAGCCCCCTGAAACCCTGAAGGCCGCGTATTTACTGGATCGCAGGCACAAAAAAAGACGCCCTAAGGCGTCTTTTTTCGGATTTGGTGGAGCCGGGGGGATTAAAGATTTATACATAAGTTATTGTTTTAAAAGAGTTTATTTAAAGATTAATTATTAAGTGCCCCCATAAATGCCCCCGTGCACGTATTTCCGATGAGCGGCTACTTAAGGAGTTGAACTGGCGTCCTGAATCTCGTTTGCGACCGGGCGAGGCCATTCAACCACCGGGAGCATTTAATAGAGTCGGTCGTGTACAGCACAACCTCGGTTAGCTGGCCAGAAGGGTTTGATGCCCAGCTCAGACCGGTTGCTGGGTAGATGTCAGGTCACGCAGTTGGGTTTTTTCCGCGGCAGCGCACCATGGGCTCATCTAAGACGATTTGAGCTGAGGTGCGGCATGAGACACTCGATTGTTACCTGCCACAACTGTGGCAAAGCGATGGTTCCGAGACCGTCATATAGCCGTGGTTTCTGGGGGTATTCGCCTTCGTCCAATCATTGCCCCTTTTGCCTGAGTGAGAACTGGCACGGCGGAAGTCCAGCTTTAGGGGCTCGGCTGTTCGCGTTGGTAGGCCTAGCTCTTGGTGTTCTGGCCTGCGTATTGGTGGGAGCTCTTCTGTTCAAGGTGCAGTGGTGGCTTGGTGTCGAAGGACAGTGGTCTCTATTGACGCTTGGTACATGTGCTGTGTCGGTTACTGCGGGATACCATTTTTACAACTGGTTTGTTGATTGCTGACCGGTGATCATGCTGTGGAAGGCAGCAATCGGCCAAAAGCGGTCTCTCACATTCTGCCGCACAATGCTTCGGCATCGCATATAGTGAATATCACGCCCTGAGAGCCCGGATTCTTGCAGTTAATTCCGCCTCAAGTTGCGCTAAGCCTTGGTCATTCCCGAGATACCTTATGTGGCGGAGGTGCGCAATATCGAATGGTATATCAGCTGGGTTTTGGGTAATGATGATCACTTCCTTGCCATAGGAATGGGCAATCCCCATCTCATAGAAGACGTTGGCATTCTTCCCGGTGCAGTCACAAATCACTATCGCAGCTTCGTCAATCAGAGCGACAACGTCCTGGATAATTGCCGGGTGATCCCATCTATTGTCGGCACGGCCACTATCCATCCCATTCGCAGTTGCCGCTCGTTGAATAACTTCCCAGACAGGCCCAAATCCCGCGAAAGGCATCATTGCAGATAGCAAATCGGGGCGAACGCGTTGAGGCGTAGCTAGCTGAAAGACTGTTGGTTGGCGAGCGGGCTGCCGCCACTCCGTCAACAGCACTTTGAACAGATCAGCGTCCTTGATCGACCAATGACTGTGCTCAAACGGACCAAATCCCCTTCGTGGGATCTGGATCCCCAGGGCAGGAGCGAGTGTGGTCAAATCACCCAACGGGATAGGGGGAATGTCAGGATCGTAGCGATACTCGACCACGACATTGTTGCCTTGCAACCGCGTGCCAGTGATTTCTCCTACACGGGAAACCTGATCAGCTTCGAACCGGGAGTTCTCCGGGGAAAAAATCGCGGGTAATTTCCTCATGAGATCAAAATTGGGGAGGTCCCCGATTTTCCACTGAGCCCCTAATGTCTGGTCGATGTAGATACGCCCAAGCGGCATCTCGTCGCGCCGACCGTTCCAACCGTTTGCCATCACAAGCAAATTGAACATAGATCGACTCCCTGTCTGTAGATCGCCCATTTAAATGCCAAGGCTTTCTATGATGCAATCGAATTTGGCCGGGGCCGCGCTGATCGGTCAACAAGCCCCTACCTGATAGGCGGCCATTGTCAATCCCGGCCGGTTGACCGACCATCCTACTCCAGCGCCGAACGGCGCTCAGTCAAATAAAAGATTTCGCTCATAGCGAATTTATTTTTTGACATTCTGCTCGATCAGGCATAGCCTGCATCTGCGGTAGGGAGATTACCTCGCAGATGTGGGGGCCTCGGCCCTGTGGAGGTTCGCCTCTAACCCTTCCCCACGCGCTCCGGAGCCTCAGCACCACTGGCCACTGGCCACGGGCCGCGAAGGGATACTGCTTCCGCGCGAGACGGAAGCAGGTGCTCAGAAGGGGGGAAAAGTGTTGCTTGCTCCAATTTTCAGTCCAGTTGCACGCGAGACCTCTCAATTCCGAGAGGGCAACGAGGACAAAAAGATGAAAATTGATAAACCCGCCAAGCGACGCTCGGCAGTAAAGAAACAACGTAAGGTGAAGTGGCTGAAGGTCGTTATGAGTGCTGTACGTTGGATCGGGCTGGCGTTATCCCTGGTCGACAAGCACTGGCCTAAGCTCTCGGAAAACTTACGTGACTTATTCTAACTGCCTTACCCCCGCTGTTGTCACTCAAAGGAGCCCGATAATGTTGAACCAGGCACTGCGTTTGATTCGAACCTACCACGACTTATCTCAGACTGAGCTTTGTAAAAAACTTGGCATCTCAAATTCTTATTTGTCAGAAATAGAGTCTGGAAAAAAGCAACCCACAATTGATATATTAACCAAATACAGCGAATATTTTGAGATACCTTTGTCCTCTATACTCTTTTTCTCCGAAAGTATGGATGCCCCCAAGCCAACAACTAAGCTGAGAACCAGCATTGCCAAAAAAGTAATAAACATATTGGAATGGGTGGAGAATAAAAATGAGGCAAAAGCGAGAAAAGGCAGTTAGGCGAGAGCGTAAGTCTTACGACATATCTCAAAGCGCTTTGTATAACACCTCAACAAAATTGAAGCTCGCATCATTATTCTCCGTTGAAATTGGCGCTCTTAAAGATTGCATTGGTGATTACCGTCAATTTGAATTGATACCAGAACCTGATCCTTTTAAAGCTGGAAAGCCACCCAAATCAAGGTTGGTACAAAAACCAGCGCCTCGACTTCTGGCCATTCATGAACGTATCTTGAAACTCCTTCGCTGTGTTCGTGTGCCTGAATATATGCAATTCGCATTAAAGGGAACGTCTTACAAAAGGAACGCGGAAGAACACCTTCACAAAAAATGCGTCGCGACTTTAGATATACGAAATTTCTTTGGCTCCACATCGAAATCAAAAGTTTTCAATTTGTTCAATAACGATCTCAAGGCGCCAGGAGACGTTGCTAATATGTATGCTGACCTAGTGACAGTCGATAACTGCCTGCCCACTGGAAGCCCGCTCAGCCCGTTGATGTCTTTTTACGCGAATAAAAATCTCTTCGACGACCTAAGCAAGTTGGCTCATGCGCACAATCTAACATTTACATGTTACGTCGATGATCTCACATTTTCCGGAGAAAAAATTAGCGAATCTTTTCTGTGGCAAGTTGAGAGGGCTATAGCCGCATATGGACATATAGTCGCCAGCAATAAAACTAAACTTTTCCAAAATGGTAAACCAGCACACATCACAGGCGTCGTCGTCCACTCGGGAGCTATTCGTGTGCCTAACGCACGGTACAGGAAAATTCGACTAATTAAAGCAGGGCGGTCTCAAGGAGCAAGTGCAACACCTCATGTAAGGTGTTGCCATGTCTACCCAATACAACCACCTGAGTAC
>NZ_WIWK01000178.1:0-7723 GCF_009600165.1 Pseudomonas sp. FSL R10-0399 | reverse complement strand
GCTGGCAGCCACGGGCGCAACGGCGCTCGCGGTGCTCGCCACCGGCTCTGCTGCCAGGGCGCTCAAGGGTAGCGCCAGTAAACCGCCGAGAAGCCGCTTCACTTAGCGCAACTTCTTGATGCGTTCGCTTGGGCTGATCACGTCGGTCAGACGGATGCCAAACTTTTCGTTGACTACCACCACTTCACCATGGGCAATCAGCGTGCCGTTAACCAGCACGTCCAGCGGCTCACCGGCCAGGCGATCGAGTTCGATGACCGAGCCCTGGTTGAGTTGCAGCAGGTTACGAATGTTGATGTCGGTGCTGCCCACTTCCATGGAAATCGACACCGGAATGTCCAGAATCACATCCAGGTTGGGACCGTCCAGCGACACCGGGTCGTTGTTGCGCGGCACGCTGCCGAACTCTTCCATGGGCAAGCGGTTGGACGCCGGCTTTTGCGCGGCATCAGCGGCCAGCAGCGCGTCGATATCGGCCTGGCCAACATCGCCGGTTTCTTCCAGCGCGGCGGCCCATTCATCTGCCAGCGCCTGGTCGGCGGCGCTTGTATCGTTTTCGTTAGCCATCAGGTGTCCTCACTGAGCAATTGGGGGAGTTCGGTGCTTAACGCCGAACGATGGGTTCGAGCACTTGCAAGGCCAGATTGCCTTTGTGCGAACCCAGTTTGACCTTGAACGTGGGCACGCCATTGGCGCGCATCACCAGTTCGTCCTGCAATTCGATCGGGATCACGTCCCCCGGCGCCATGTGCAAAATGTCGCGCAGGCGCAGTTGGCGGCGGGCCACGGTGGCGCTCAGCGGTACGCTGACGTCCAGCACGTCTTCGCGCAGGGCTTTGCTCCAGCGTTCGTCCTGGTCGTCGAGGTCTGACTGAAAGCCGGCATCGAGCATTTCGCGCACCGGCTCGATCATCGAGTACGGCATGGTCACGTGCAGGTCGCCGCCGCCACCATCGAGCTCGATGTGGAAGGTCGACACCACAATCGCTTCGCTGGGGCCGACGATGTTGGCCATGGCCGGGTTCACTTCCGAGTTGATGTACTCGAAATTGACTTCCATGATCGCCTGCCAGGCTTCTTTCAAATCGACGAAGGCCTGCTCCAGTACCATGCGCACGACGCGCAATTCGGTGGGGGTGAATTCGCGGCCTTCGATTTTGGCGTGACGGCCGTCGCCACCAAAAAAGTTGTCCACCAGCTTGAACACCAGCTTGGCGTCGAGGATGAACAGCGCGGTGCCGCGCAACGGCTTGATCTTGACCAGGTTGAGGCTGGTGGGCACGTACAGCGAGTGCACGTATTCACCGAACTTCATCACCTGCACGCCGCCCACCGCCACATCTGCCGAGCGGCGCAGCATGTTGAACATGCTGATGCGGGTATAGCGGGCGAAACGCTCGTTGATCATTTCCAGGGTCGGCATGCGGCCCCGGACAATCCGGTCCTGACTGGTCAGGTCGTAACTTTTGACGCTGCCGGGTTCGGCAGCCGCCTCGGCCTGTACCAGACCGTCATCGACGCCATGCAGCAGCGCGTCGATCTCATCCTGGGACAGCAGGTCTTGCACGGCCATGTCGTGTCCTACTGCAATACAAAGTTAGTAAAGAGGGCCTGATCAATAACCACTTTGCCGAGTTCTTTTTGCGCCACTTCCTGCACGCTGGCAGTGGCTTTCTGACGCAACATTTCCTGCCCCACCGGAGTGGCGAGGCTGTCAAAGGTCTGTCCGGAGAACAGCATGACCAGGTTGTTGCGGATCACCGGCATATGCACCTTGAGCGCATTGAGGTCATTTTGATCCCGCGCCTGCAAGGTGATGCTCACTTGCAGATAGCGCTGGCGGCCGTTGTCATTGAGGTTGACCACAAAAGCGGGTGGCAGCGGCTCGTAGATGGCCGGGCGCTTGATGTTGGCGTCCACCACAGGCGGCGCGGCGCTTTTCTCGCCGCTCATGAAAAACCAGGTGGCACCCACCGACAAGCCGATGGCCAGCAACAACGCCACGACCACCAGAATAATCAGCTTGAGTTTGCCTTTATCGGCGGGGTCTTTCGGTGCGTCGGTCGTCGCCATGCCAATAATCCGTCACTTTTGGGTTTTCACAGGTGCATGACTAGGCAGAGCAAGTGTTATGCCAGAACTGGAGGGGGGCACATCGATAGTCAAGGATCACAAAATCTGTAGGAGCTGCCGCAGGCTGCGATCTTTTGATCTGTAAAAGATCGCAGCCATCGTTCCTCGTCAGCTCCTACGGGCGACTCGGGGTTCAGGCGTAGTAGTCCACGGCGCTGGTGCCCAGCACGATGCTGGGGGCGACGGGTTCGGCGGCGGCTAACGGCGTGTCGTCGTCAAGGCGCGCGCCACTGGCCCGGGAGCGCTGCTGGCCTTGTTGCTCCTGGCCTTGCCCCTGCCAACTGCGAGATTGGTCCGACACATTGACGTCGACCTGGCCCATGCCCTGCTGGGCGAGCATGTCACGCAGGCGGTGCATCTGGCTGTCCAGCGCTTCACGCACGGCCGCATGGCCGCTGACAAAGTTGACTTGCGTGGACTGGTCCGCCGCGACGTTGACGCGAATATCCAGACGCCCAAGCTCCGCCGGTTGCAATTGGATGTCGGCGGATTTGAGGTTGGCGCTGGACAGGTACATCACGCGGTTGACGATGTCCTCCGACCAACCGCTCTGGTGCATGGCCAGCGGCTGGTTGACCGGCAGCGCATTCGCGGTTTTCGGCACGGCCGCCTGGGTCAGCGCAGCCAGACGGTTGGCAAAGTCATCGACACGGGTGTCGCTGGAAGCGCTTTTGAGGTCTTTGAGGCCGTCATCCACCAGCCCCTTGAAGGCTTTTTCACCGCCCTCACCCGTACTGGAGGCGTCGGCTTTGGGCTCAAGCATCTGCGCAATCGCGTTCGGCTGGCCTTGGCTCGCACTGGCCAAGTTGTCGGGTTGAGCATTTTTCGCCGGTGACTGGCTGCTGGCGGACACATGGCCGCCCTGCTCCATGGCCAGGCGCACAGCGGGCATGTCATCCAGCGGGTCGGCTTGTGGGTCAAAGGTGTCATCCACCACAGGCGGTGGCGGCGCTTGCACGGCCATGTTCGCGGCGGCCAGTTGCGCAGCTTGCTCATCAGGCTGTGCCGGGGCAACAGGCGCAGGGGTTTGCGCTACCGCCGGTGGCGTTTGCACAGCAGGGGGTGTGGTATCGGCAGTCGGCAGGCCGTCGTCAGGTTTGACCGGCGTGTCATCTTGGTCGGTGCTTTGAGACTTGCCAGCAGGCAAGGGTTTGCCGCTATCGGCAACAGCAGGCGATGGGTTTGCAGCGCTGTTATTGCTCGCATCGCGTGTTATGGCAGGCTTGCTGCTGGTGACACCCGAGGTGGCGTCAGACGCTTTGGCATAGACCCTGGAAAACGGCTCGCCCCCTGTTTTTACGGGCTCGACGTCAGGTTGTGCAGCTTTGCCCGTTGCGGCTTTGGACGTAGCGACGGCAGGTGTCTGAAGGAACGGGTTGGCGGCGAGTGGCATTGGCAAAGTCTCCGCTGTACGGCAGGCATCGGTACAGGTGGGAGAGACAGAGCAAGGTTCGGGCCAGCTTTGCCGTCAGTTGCCCGAGAGGTAACTGGAGACGCTCACCCGCTGGCGCTCGGCGCGATACAGCTGGCGGACCATTTGGTATTCGTCATTGATTTCGATGACCAGCTCTTTGATGTCCGCCAGTTGCTTCTTTTGCGCACGCTCTTCGAGCTGACCGCACAACAGCGCCAGGCGGGTGGCGCCCATGTTGCTGCTGCTGCCTTTGAAGCTGTGCGCAACCAGGGTCAGGTCACGGGCTTCCTGGGCATTGTGCAATTGGTCGATACGTTCTTCGGAGTCTGAGAGAAAGGTGTCCAGCAGGTCTGCAAACCCCTCTTCCATCACCTCGCGCAACGAACTGATGACTTGCTCATCCATATGAATTTCAGACACTTGTTCACTCCTTGATCAAGAATGCTCGGATTATGCCAGAGCCTCCCATAAAAACTCTACGGTCGCTGTACGACCCTCGTCGGACCACCGCGCGGACGGGCAGAGCTGGCGCACCAGACTCAAACCGCGCCCCGACAAACGGTCGAGATCAAGCGGTCTGGCCAGCATGCTGGCGACGTCAAAGCCCGGCCCGCTGTCTTCTACGTGCAGTGTCAGGCGACCACCCTGGCGCTCGGGCACCACGCACATAGCCACACGCACGAAACCACTTTTTAACGCAATCAGACGCTGATTGCGCAATTCGTAATATCTTGCAAAACCTTTAGCGTCTCGCTTGAGCCGAGAATCCAGCCCCAGCACGCCATGTTCCAGCGCATTGCTATACAGCTCGGACAGCACCGCATGGATCTGAGCGCCCTGGGCACGCAGGCCATGCACCTCCATCAGCATGTGCAGCAAATAAGGCAGCGGGTTGAACTGTTGCAGCGTCGACGCCCGGAATTCGAAACGGGCAGACCAGTCGAGCGGACTGCATTGGCCGCTGTCGGTGTAGAGCATCGCGGGCATCCCCAGGCGCTGCGCAACCTGCGAGGTGATCTGCACCATGCTGACGTCATCGCGAATCTGCCCCTGAAACTGCCGCAACGCCTGCTCGACTTCATCGATCAGGTGCTGCGGGTCGCGATTGGCCTCCAGCACGCGCTGCAACCGTTGCGCACCAAACAGCTGTTCATCCGGGCCAGTGGTTTCGGTCACGCCATCGGTGAGCAAGAACAATTGATCGCCGGGCAGCATGGGCAGCACCCGGGTCGAATGGTCAAACGCCTTGGCCTTCAACACCCCCAGCGGTAAATGCTGCGAGCTGAGCGCGGTGCGCTGCCCCGTAGCCTGGGTGTGCAAATAGCCGTCGGGCATTCCCCCGCTCCACACTTCAAGGCTGCGCCTCAGCGCACTGACACAGACCACGTGGGCGCAGCAGAACATGTCGACCGGCAGGATGCGTTTGAGCTTGGCATTCATTTCACGGAGCATTTCGCCCAGGCCATAGCCCTTGGCCGTCATGCTGTAGAACACCTCAGCCAAGGGCATCGCACCAATGGCTGCCGGCAAACCGTGGCCGGTAAAGTCGGCCAGCAGCAGATGGGTATCACCTGAAGGCGTGTGGGCAGTAAGCAACAAGTCGCCGTTGAACAAGGCGTACGGCGACTGCCGATACTGGATATTCGGGGCGTTCAGGCAGCCCTCATGGGCCACCCGGTCAAACACCGCCTTGGCCACACGCTGCTCATTGAGCAAATACACATTGTGCCGGGCGATCTGGTCACGTTGCTGCAACACGGTGTCTTGCAAGCGCCGCAGGCGATCCATGACAGTGATCTTGGCGGCCAGCAGCATCGGGTTATACGGCTTGAGCAACACATCATCACCGCCCGCCTCCAGGGTGCGGGTCAATGCATCGGCGTGATTGAGTGAAGTCAGGAAGATGATCGGCACCAGCACTTCACCGGCCAGCGCCTTGATCTGGCGCGTCGCCTCAAAGCCGTCCATCACCGGCATCAGGCCATCCATCAGCACCAGATGCGGGCGCTGCTGGCAGAAGACCTCCACGGCCTCGGCGCCGTTACTGGCCAGCAACACGGTATGGCCCAGGCGCTGCACGATAGTGGCCAGCAACAGCCGGTCCGCAGCGCTGTCTTCGGCGATCAATATCGTCAGGCCGCGAGCCTGGGGCGGGTTCACGTGATGTCGAACAACTTGTCGAAATTGGAGATGGCCAGGGTTTTGCGCACATCATTGCTGCTGTTGACCACTTGAATCTCGGCTTCATCGCCACCGGCGTGATCGCGCAGCAACAACAGCATGCCCAGGGCGGAACTGTCGATGTAGGTGGCCTCTTTCAAGTCCACGACAATCGAGTCGGGTTTGGGGACGCTCTTTTCGTAAGCATCACGAAAGTCTTGATGCTTGGCAAAATCAAACCGGCCCTTGATGGCGATGGTCAGTTGGTTGCCGTCGGCTGAAACGTGAGAAGTCACGGCCATGGGGTAGCTCCTGGTTCAGGTATCGATTGACCTGAACTATAGACGCTCTGAAAACCTGCGCCTAAACCTGTAGTCGCTGACGAGGTACGAGGCTGCGATGCGGGCTGCAGGACCGCCAATCAGGGCCGCTTCGCGCGCCATCGCAGCCTCGTACCTCGTCAGCGACTACAGGGGCATGCGGGATTAGTAGACTTCTTTGCGTGGCAGGCGCTGGGACAGTTCGTCCATCAGTTTTTGCTCGCGCTTGTTTTCAAGCTGGCGCGCTTCGTCGGCGTAGCGCTGGACCAGTTTGCGCAACCCTTCAACGCGGGCGTAGGCCTGTTGCCAGGATTCGCGGGCTTTGTTGAGGTTGTTTTCATGCCATTGCAGGCTTTGGCGTTGCTGGCCCACCGCGGTTTCAAGCTGGCCCAGAAAGTATTGATAGTTGCGCAGCCATTGGCCGGTTACGCCCTGGCTGCCGCGCTCGACCCATTGCGCCTGGTATTCGCCCCGAAAGTTTTCAAGGTCGCCCAGCTTGCTGTTGGCCAGATTGACTTGGCCCTGAAAGTGGCCCAATCGCTGGGCGGCTGCCTTTTCGGTTTTTTCGGCCATTTCGACCACCGGCGCCAGACGCGCCGCCCTTCCTCCGCTCGCCATAATCGATTAACCACCCGCCGCCGGGGCGAACAGGCTGGCCAGGTGGCCGCCGCTTTCGCCCAGGCTGATGTTGTCGTTCAGGCCTTGGCGCAGGTACGCGACCATGGCCGGTTGCAGGGCAATTGCGGTGTCGGTTTCACGGTCGCCGCCGGCCACGTAGGCGCCCACGCTGATCAAGTCCCGCGCTTGCTGGAAGCGTGACCACAGTTGTTTGAATTGCTGCGCCCGGCGCATGTGCTCGGCGCTGACCACCGACGGCATGACCCGGCTGATGGACGCTTCAATGTCGATGGCCGGGTAATGGCCCTCTTCGGCCAAACGCCGCGACAGCACGATGTGCCCGTCGAGCACGCCCCGCGCCGAGTCGGCAATCGGGTCTTGCTGGTCATCGCCTTCGGACAACACGGTATAAAACGCAGTAATCGAGCCACCTCCGGCCTCGGCATTACCGGCGCGCTCCACCAGTTTGGGCAGCTTGGCGAACACCGACGGCGGGTAGCCCTTGGTCGCGGGCGGTTCGCCAATGGCCAGGGCAATTTCCCGCTGGGCCTGAGCAAAACGGGTCAGCGAGTCCATCAGCAGCAGGACGTTTTTGCCCTTGTCGCGAAAGTATTCGGCAATCCGCGTGCAGTACATGGCCGCGCGCAAACGCATCAGCGGCGCATCGTCGGCAGGTGAGGCAACCACCACAGAACGCTTGAGGCCTTCTTCACCGAGAATGTGCTCGATAAATTCCTTCACCTCACGGCCCCGCTCACCGATCAGGCCCACCACGATAATGTCGGCCTCGGTAAAGCGCGTCATCATGCCCAACAGCACACTCTTGCCCACGCCGGTACCGGCAAACAGGCCAAGACGCTGGCCACGGCCGACCGTCAATAATCCGTTGATGCTGCGAATGCCCACGTCCAGCGGCACGCTGATGGGGTCGCGCTTGAGCGGGTTGATGGTCGGGCCGTCCATCGGCACCCAGTCTTCGGCTTTCATCAAGCCTTTGCCGTCCAGGGCGCGGCCCGCGCCGTCGAGCACCCGGCCGAGCATGCTCATGCCCATCGGCAAGCGGCCGGTGTCAGCCAAG
>NZ_WIWK01000177.1:0-7795 GCF_009600165.1 Pseudomonas sp. FSL R10-0399 | reverse complement strand
CCCGCTGGTGTGGCCGGGCCTGGCCCACGGGCATTGCACGCGGGCGCTGGTTGAGGCTGCGCTGGCCAAACAGGGTGCGTTCGTTGAGTCGGTGGCCCTTGAGGTCAACTCTGTGCACATTCTTAAAAGTGCGGTAGAGGCGGGGATCGGGCCGACCATCATGCCGCTCAACCTGGCCCGCCGCGAAGTCGACGAGGGGCGGTTGATTGCGCGGCGCATAGACTGCCCCAGGTTGTATCGGCGTGTGGGGTTGTGTGTGTCGACGCGCATGCCATCGACCCCGGCGCGGCAGGCCGTGGCTGACCTGATACGTCAGGTGGTCAGCGACATGTGCCTGCAGGATCAATGGCCCGGCAGCCATATACTGACCGCCGGGCCTGCCTGAGCGGTCAGGGTTGTTGTGGCAGCGGGTTGGCCGGGGCCAGTCCGCTGATACCGGCCTTGACTTTGGGCACACACAGACCCAATACGCCGCCCAGCACCAGCACCGCCGCCATCATGTACATCGAGGCTTGGGTGCTGCCGGTGACTTGGGTGATCCAGCCGACCACGATGGTGGCAAAGAAGCCTGCGACGTTGCCCATGGAGTTGATCAGCGCGATACCTGCCGCTGCGGCAGCCCCGCCGACCACTGCGGTGGGCATGCTCCAGAACACCGGCAGGCTGCTGACCATGGCCGCGGTGCCAATGGTCAAACCGATCATGCCGAGCAGCAGATTGCCGCCGAACACTGTGCCAAACAGCACCCCGGCGGCACCCAGGGTGGCGCAAATTGCCAGGTGCCAGCGGTACTCACGATGGCGGTCTGAGCTGCGCCCCACGAGCACCATGACCACCGCCGCTGCGGTGAACGGAATCGCCGAAAGCATGCCGATCACCCACGGTTGCTCGATGCCGCTGTTGCGGATAATGGTCGGCATCCAGAAGCTGATGATGTACTGGCCCATGACCAGGCAAAAATACACGCCGCCCAGCAGCCATATTTTCGGGTTGAGCAACCCTTCGCGTATCGAGTGCCCTTGCTTGCCTTGGTTGTCGCGTTCGATGGCGGCCTGCATGCCTTGTTTTTCCTCTGCCGTCAGCCACTTGGCATCGGCGATGCGGTCATGCAACATATAAAACACCGCCATGCCCAGCGCCACCGCCGGCAAGCCTTCGATCACAAACAGCCATTGCCAACCTGCGAAACCCGCCACGCCATGCATGTACTGCATGATGAAACCGGAAATCAGTGAGCCCAGCATGTTGGAAATTGGCAAGGCCGAGATAAACAACGCCACCATCACGCCCCGACGATGGCCCGGGAACCAGGTGGTGAGGTAAAAAATAATCCCCGGGAAGAACCCGGCTTCAGCCACGCCGATCAAAAAACGCAGGGTGTAAAAGCTCCACGGTGTTTGCACAAACATCATTGCCGCCGAGAGCAACCCCCAGGTGACCATAATCCGTGCGATCCAGCGGCGCGCGCCGTAACGGTGCAGGGCGATGTTGCTCGGGACTTCAAACATCAGGTAACCGATGAAGAAAATCCCGGCGCCCAGGCCGTACACCGCCTCACTGAATTTAAGGTCATCGAGCATCTGCAACTTGGCAAAGCCGACGTTGACCCGGTCCAGGTATGCGACGAGAAAACACACCATCAGCAGCGGCATGACACGCCAGGCCGTTCTGCGATAAGCCGAATCCAGATGCTGATCAATGCGCTCGGGGTGAGGCGAAGATGAATGAGTCATGAGAAGCCCTTTTTTGTTATAGCGCGCCTGAACACGGGCGTGGCCAGGCATCCTTTTTAGGCCGTGCAGAACATAACGTTTACGTAAACGCCAGCAGGGCAACCCAGACTCTAGAGTCGATGGACGATTCGCACAATCGTCAGGACGTTTTTTGTAGGACAAAAAACCCCGAATACCCTGTAGGAGCGAGCTTGCCTCGCGATCTTTTGATCTTAGAGGCGCTCTATCTCCCGCTCCAACAGCCGGTAAATGCGCTCGTCCAGCGAATGCGCCACATTGAATCGCATCCACGGAACGATCTGCGCGTTGGGCATGAATAACTGGCCGGGGGCGAGCAGGATTTTCTCGTCGCGGGCTTTGGTTGCCAGTGCGGTCGAGTCTTCGATCAAGGGATGACGGGCCCACAGAAACATCCCGGCATGGGGTTTGACGAACAGCTCCATGCCCACGCCTTCCAGTAACCGCGCGACGGTTTCGTGGGCGTCGGCGAGGTTGCTCTGCAACTGTTTGACGTGTTTGCGGTGGCGGCCCTGAAGCAACACCGTCAGGGCCAGCTCTTCGGTCAGCTCCGAGGTGGTGAGGCCGCTGACCAGCTTGAGCGGTACCAACTCGTCGATCAGTTCCTGGTGCGCCGCTACAAACCCGACCCGCAACGCCGGGGCAATGGTTTTCGAAAAGCTGCCGATGTAGATCACCCGCGACAGCTGATCCATGCCCGCCAGCGCTTGCTGGCCGGTGGTGTCGAGGTCGGCGTAAATGTCATTTTCGACAATCAGGAAGTCGTACTTTTCAGCCAGTTGCAGCACCCGGTGTGCCACCGCCAGCGACAGGCTGGTGCCGGTCGGGCAGTGCAGGCGGGTGTTGGTGAAAAACACTTTGGGCCGATGCTGGATGATCAGCGCTTCAAGCACTTCAAGATCAAAACCATCGAGGGTGCGCGGGACACCCAGCAGTTTGGCCCCTTGCAAACGCAAGTTGAGGAACAGGTTGTGATAGCCCGGTTCGTCGACCAGCACGCTGTCACCGCGTTGCACCAGATAACGCGTGACCAGGTCCAGCGCATGGCTGCCGCCGCTGGTCAGCATGATCTGTTCAGGGTGCGCAGAGATTCGCGTGTCTGCCAGTTTTTCGGCAAGTTTAGCGCGCAGCCGGGGGGAACCTTTGGCCTGCCCGTAACCGGAAAAACTGCCGGGCTCGTTGCGCGCCAAGGTGCGCAGGCCGCGTTGCAGGCCGTCGTGGTCTGTCCACTGCTCGGGCAGCAGGCCGATGCCCGGGCGTAATTCCATGCCCATGGGCTGGAAGACTTTTTGCAGCAACAGGTGCGCGTCAAAGTCGAACTCAGTGTCTTCCTCGTGGGGCTCCGGTACAGGGTCGGGGCGCGGGTTGCCGGGGTTGCTGCGCACATAGAAACCGGCGTTGCGCACCGGTGTCAGGTGACCGAGCGCCACCAGGCGGTCGTAAGCTTCGACAGCGGTAAAGTGGCTGACCTTGTGGGTCTGCGCGAATTTGCGGATCGAAGGCAGTTTGCTGCCGGATTTCAGCCGGTGTTCTTTGATCGCCAGGCTGATCCCCGAAACGATCTGGTTGACCAGTGACTCCTCGGAGTCGGGATCCAAAAACATCATAAACATCCGTCCAGGCTCGAAGGGCTGCGGTGTGTGTACCGGTAAAAAGACCATAACAGTAATGCGCCGGCAGCAGGATTTCTGTGCATGGTCGCCGGTGGCGTGCGGGGGCAAGCTTATGCCATTGCCACCTCAATCGAACAAGGACCCGCGATGCACGACACGCCTTTTCAATTCGACCGCAGCCTGATTTCCGATGACGAGTGGAAAACCCGTTGCGACCTGGCAGCACTGTACCGGCTGGTGGCACATTTTCGAATGACCGATCTTATCGACACGCACATTTCTGCTCGGGTGCCGGGTGAGGAAGGGCACTTTCTGATCAACCGCTACGGCGTTTTGTTCCATGAAATGCGCGCGTCCGATCTGGTCAAGATCGACTACGACGGCAATACCGTCGATGCCCATCACGGCCCTGACAGCGTCAACCGTGCGGGTTTCAACATCCATTCAGCCATTCATGCGGCACGGCATGACATCAGTTGCATCGTGCATACCCACACCTCGGCGGGCATCGCGGTGTCCGCGCAAGAAGACGGCTTGTTGCCGATCAGCCAGCACGCGCTGAAGTTCTACCGGCGTCTGGGTTACCACGATTACGAGGGTATTGCTCTAAACCCGGATGAGCGCCAACGCCTGGTGCGCGACCTCGGCCCGCACATGGTGATGATTTTGCGTAACCACGGCTTGCTCGCCACCGGCCGCTCGATTGCCGAGGCGTTCAATCAGATTTACTTCCTGGAGCGTGCCTGTCAGGCCCAGGTTCAAGCGCAGGCGGGCGGGGCGACGTTGCGGTTCCCCTCCGAGGCCGTGTGTGAGTTGACCGCTCAACAGTCCGATGACGAGATCGAGCACAACCTGCATCAACTGGCCTGGTCGTCTGTGCTGCGTTTGATTTCCAAAGATCAAGGAGATTACCAAAGCTGAGGGACAGCAGCTGTCAGGTCCTCACCGGCCTGGCTCAACACTCGACTGGCCCCAGAGCCAGATGTGCGAAGCTGGGCGCTCGCTCAGTGAGCGCTGCCAAGCGTGATTCAACTCTGCCATAACAATTAATCCTAGAGGTAGATATGAAAAAGACAGCAATCGGAGCCTTGCTTATCGCGGCTATTTCGGCCAATGCGATGGCTAACGAAATTACCGTGATTTCGTTTGGTGGTGCCAGCAAGGACGTGCAGACCGACGCGTTCTACAAACCCTTCGCCAACGCCACTGGCAACAAAGTAATCGCAGGCGAGTACAACGGCGAGATGGGCCGGATCAAAGCCATGGTCGACACCAAGAGTGTTAACTGGGACGTCGTGCAAGTAGAAGCGCCGGAGCTGATTCGCGGTTGCGAAGAAGGCCTGTTTGAACCCCTCGATCAGAGCAAGCTGGGCAACCCGGCGGACTACGTGCCCGGCACGCTGTCCGAGTGCGGCGCCGGTGTGCTGGTGTGGTCGATGGCCATGGCCTACAACGGTGACAAAGTCAGCAGCGCGCCGACCGGCTGGGCCGATTTTTGGGACACGCGCAAATTTCCTGGCAAGCGCAGCCTGCGCAAAGGCGCCAAGTACTCACTCGAAGTCGCGTTGATGGCCGACGGCGTACCGTACGCCGACATCTATAAACAGCTGTCTACCAAGGAAGGCGTGGATCGCGCATTCCGCAAGCTTGATGAGATCAAGTCCGATATCCAGTGGTGGGAAGCCGGTGCGCAACCGATGCAGTTTCTGGCCAGCGGTGACGTGGTCATGACCACTGCCTTTAATGGCCGGGTATTCGCCGCTCAACAATCCGGGGCCAACCTCAAGGTGGTCTGGAATGGCAGCATCTACGCCATCGACTCGTGGGCGATTCCGACTGGCAGCAAAAACAAGGCCGTGGCTGAAGACTTTATTGCCTTCACCCTCAAGCCGGAAAACCAGAAGATCCATACCAAAGAGTTGGGCTACGGCTCGGTCAACCTGAACACCGCCGCGTTGTTGGACCCGGCCTTGGCAGCACGGCTCAATACCGCGCCGGATAACCTGTCCCAGGCCATGCCGATCAATAACGAGTTCTGGGTCAACCATGGCGAAGAACTGGAACAGCGCTTCAATTCATGGGTCGCCAAAACCAAGTAACCGCGGCGAATAAATGCGGCCTGTCAGCAGGCCGCATTGCGTTTGGCGCAGAGGTTCAGATAACCGGATTGCGCCCGCCGTTCACCGGCAGGATCGCGCCGACGATGTAACTGGCCCGGTCGCTGGCGAGAAAAAGCGCCGCGTCGGCCACTTCCTCAGGTTTCCCGTAACGCCCCAGCGGCACGCTGGCCACGCCACGCGCCAACGCTTCTTCGGGGGAAATATTCAAGCGCTTGGCTTCCACGCCCACCGATTGTTCGACCCGGCCGGTGAGGGTATAGCCGGGGTTGATCGCATTAATCCGGATGCCCTGCGCCGCGTAGTGTTCGGCGGCGCCGACGGTGGCCAGCATTAATGCGGCGTTGGCGGCCCCGCCGGACAGGTGAGTGCTGGTCGGCACCTTGCCACCCGAGCCGATGATATTGACGATCACGCCCTGACCGCGGGCGCGCATGCCCACCAGTACGGCTTGTTGGCTATTGATCACCGGATAGTATTTGTCCTCCATGCCCGCGCGCAGCGCCTGGCCGTCGAGGTCTTGCGGGTCATAGCGTTTGGCCGCTCCGGCGCTGTTGATCAGGATGTCGACAGGGCCATGCTGCGCTTCGATATCGGCGATCACCTGCACGGCATTTTCGTAGACCGACAGGTGGGCGGCAAAACCGCTTGCCTTGATCCCGTCCTGCTCCAGGGTTGTGAGCGCAGCTTCGATGTTCTCAAGGGTTCGCGACACGATCACCACACGGGCCTGTTCCTGGCCGAATGCGCGAGCGCAGGCCAGGCCGATGCCCTTGCTGCCGCCGGTAATGACCACAAGTTTTCCACGCAGATTGAGATTCATGCCAGGGTTCCTGTCAGTGGGTTAAACGAGTGAGCATCATAGACCTGATGATGGGTACGCAGCAGCTGTTGGCCAGATCAAGGTCAAGAGATCGCGAGGCAAGCTCGCTCCTACAGCTGTGTCGTCACAGACAAGACGAGGGCGTCAAGCAGCGAGAAAAAAGGGCCATTACCCTCATGGGGATCCGGTAATGGCCAAGATTCTCAACCAAAGAGAGCGTCAGGCATCAACCTGACGGCGGGCAATTTACCTGTCCGTGGTTTAGTTAGCTAGCTAAGGAGCTGGGATACAGTTTTACCTCCTGCGCAATAATGGTGCGCCGTTTGCCTTCTCTAATGGGCGATGCTGTTTGATGCATCTGGCCTCTGCGGGCCTTAAACGCTAACCTTGCGGCCATGCAAATACCTGACTTGAATCTGCTGGTTGCCCTCAATATCTTGCTCGAAGAGGGCTCTGTGGCGGGCGCTGCCCGACGCATGAACCTCAGTGCTCCGGCCATGAGCCGCACCCTGACGCGTATCCGCGAAGTGTTAAATGACCCGATTCTGGTGCGTTCCGGGCGTGGGCTGGTGCCAACCCCCAGAGCGCTGGAGTTGCGCGAGCAGGTACGCGGCGTGGTGGAGCTGGCGCACGGGGTGTTCACCCAAAGCCAGGACAGCGATTTGAGCACGCTGGAGCGCACGTTCAGCATCCGCTCCAACGATGTGTTTTTCGGTGTGTACGGCGAAGCGTTGCGCCAGCGCATGGCCCAGGAAATGCCCAAGGCGACCTTGCGGGTTGTGCCCGAGGGATTTACCGACGATCAGGCGCTGAACGAGGGGCGTATCGACCTGACCATCTGCGCCACCAACAAGTTTTCTGCGGACATCAAGGTCCAGCGCCTGTTTACCTGTCCTTTTGTGGGGCTGGCCCGGGAAGGTCACCCCATTTTTGACCAGCCGCTCACCGTGCAACGCTTTACCGAGTTTGACCACATCAGTGTGTCCCGCCGAGGTGTTCCTCGTGGGCCGATCGATTCGATGCTGGCCGAGATGGGCCTTGAACGGCGCGTGTCCTTTACCACGCCGACTTTTTATTCAGCGATCTTTGCCCTCGCAGCTTCCGACCTGATTTTGCCGCTCATGCCGAAGATGCTAGTTAAAACCCTTGAACCCATGGGCTTGAAGCTGCGCCAGTTTGAGCTGCCCATCACCCTGCAGCCTGTCGAAATCAGCCAGGCCTGGCACCCGCGTCTGGACAATGACCACGCCCATCGCTGGTTGCGTCGCACCCTCAAAACCTTCTGCGATAACGCCACTGTCTGATTGTGGATTGCGTCTGACGCACTCCACAGTTAGCTATTTATCAATTTTTATAGCATTGCCGCTTGGTTAAACTTTTTGTCATCTAGTTAGAAGACGGAGTTAGCCATGTATTGGCGTTTTAAGCGTGGGCGTGATTGGGCGCCGGGAGCCTGGCGGTGACCTCGCTGGCCGCAGGCTCGGTCAGCGT
>NZ_WIWK01000176.1:0-7819 GCF_009600165.1 Pseudomonas sp. FSL R10-0399 | reverse complement strand
GGCGTGGGCCTGGTTCGCGGCGGCGCGGGCACGGCACTGGTCGGCGACGGCCCAACCGTTGCAGCGCGGGTCAAGGAATATGCAGACCTGGGCATCGACACCTTTATTTTCTCGGGTTATCCCCACCTGGAAGAGTCGTACCGCGTGGCTGAACTGCTGTTCCCGCACCTGGACATCGAGCGCCCGGAACTGCCCAAAAGCGCAGGCTACGTGAGCCCGTTTGGCGAAATGGTCGCCAACGACATCCTCCCTAAAGCTGCGTCGCAGAGCTGAGGCGGGCATGAGTACGGCAAAGGCTACAAGCCTTCATAAAATCGCCCACACGTTTGCCCCCTGGGCATTGCCCGTGTTGCTGTTGGCGGTGTGGCAGTTGTCGGTGTCGGCGGGCTGGTTGTCGACGCGGATCCTGCCCTCACCCATTGCAGTGATTGAAGCGGGCGTGGAGTTGGTGCGCAGTGGCGAGATCTGGAAACACCTCGCCATCAGCGGCTGGCGTGCCGGTGTGGGCTTCGCGATCGGCGGCAGCATCGGCCTGGCGCTGGGCTTTATTACCGGCCTGTCGAAGTGGGGCGAGCGCCTGCTCGACAGCTCGGTGCAAATGATCCGTAACGTGCCGCACCTAGCGCTGATCCCGCTGGTGATTTTGTGGTTCGGCATCGACGAGTCAGCGAAGATTTTTCTGGTGGCGTTGGGCACCTTGTTCCCGATCTACCTCAACACGTATCACGGCATCCGCAACGTCGACCCGGCGCTGGTAGAAATGGCGCGCAGCTATGGCTTGTCGGGTTTCAGCCTGTTTTGGCAAGTGATCCTGCCGGGCGCGTTGCCGTCGATTCTGGTCGGCGTGCGCTTCGCCCTGGGCTTTATGTGGCTGACGCTGATCGTGGCTGAAACCATCTCCGCCAGCTCCGGCATTGGCTACCTGGCGATGAACGCCCGGGAGTTCCTGCAGACCGACGTGGTGGTATTGGCCATTGTGATGTACGCGATCCTCGGCAAGCTGGCAGACACTGCCGCCCGAGGTCTGGAACGTGTCTGGTTGCGCTGGCACCCGGCTTATCAAGTGCCAAAAGGCGGTGCCGCATGACAGCTCAACAACCTCCGCATTTGCGTCAGGGCATCCCGCTGGTGGTCAAGGGCCTGCAAAAAGCCTTTGGCGATCGTCTGGTGCTGCGAGGCATCAACCTGCACATTCCGGCAGGCCAGTTTGTCGCCATTGTGGGCCGCAGCGGCTGTGGCAAAAGCACCTTGATGCGCCTGCTGGCCGGGCTTGACCAGCCCACGGGCGGCGAACTGCTGGCCGGCAGCGCGCCGCTGCAAGAAGCGCGTGAAGACACCCGCTTAATGTTTCAGGAAGCGCGCTTGCTGCCCTGGAAAAAAGTCATCGACAACGTGGGCCTTGGCCTCAAAGGCGACTGGCGGCCCAAGGCCCTCAAGGCGCTGGAAGAAGTCGGCCTGGCCGAGCGCGCCAATGAATGGCCGGCGGCCTTGTCGGGCGGGCAAAAGCAGCGTGTAGCGCTGGCCCGTGCCTTGATCCACCAACCGCGTTTGCTCTTGCTGGACGAGCCCTTGGGTGCACTGGATGCGCTGACCCGCATCGAGATGCAACAACTGATCGAACGCCTGTGGCGCCAGCATGGTTTCACCGTATTACTGGTGACCCATGACGTCAGCGAATCGGTTGCGATTGCTGACCGGGTCATCCTGATCGAAGACGGTGAAGTGGGGCTCGACCTCACCGTCGAACTGCCGCGCCCTCGGGTGCGTGGTTCACATCGACTGGCGGCACTGGAAACCGAAGTGCTTCACCGAGTGCTCGCTTTACCTGGCTCGCCACCTGAGCCAGACCCTGTTGCACCGCTGCCTACGCAACTGCGTTGGGCGCTTTAAACCTACTTTTCTCAAGACAGGAATCGACACCATGACTATCAAAGCCATCAACGTTCGTAACCAATTCAAAGGCCACATCAAAGAAATCGTCCTGGGCGACGTGCTGTCCGAAATCGACGTACAAACCGCCTCCGGCATCGTCACCTCCGTCATCACCACCCGCTCGGTCAAAGAGCTGGAACTGGTGGTCGGCAGCGAAGTGATCGCCTTCGTAAAATCCACCGAAGTGTCCATCGCCAAGTTGTAACCCATGCCAAGACCCACAACCCCGAAAGGCGCGAGCCCTTCGGGGTTTTTTTATGGGTGAAAAAGCGCTGTCACATCTCGCGTAACACCAATACGCCCAACACATCGCAGCCTTCTTGCAGCAGCAATGAAGACGCCTCACATACTGCGCTCAGATCATGCGGGTCGCTGCTGTAGGTGTTCATATGGGACAAACAGCGCAATAAATTCTTGGCTGCCTGGATGCGCTGTTCAGCACACGTGAGCAGCGCAGACACAGAGGCGCGGGTATCGATCAATAAAACGTCAGACCCGACAGGATTGTCGGTTTGAGCAAGATAGTGCGACATGCTTGAAACTCCTGAGGATAAAGGAGCCACATCATTCAGCTTGCACGCAGAAAGAGGGTGGCAGCTGTGCGCAGGTGTGCAAGACCGGCCTCAGGAACCCGGCAGACCCAAAGATCTCCCGCGCACAACCGCCATAACGCTGATTGAGGCGCAGAGCCTACCAAGCGAAATGAAAAGTTGGAAATCTGAGGACAGGCTTGCACGCCTGATCGCTGATGATTCAGCGACGGGATGGACTATAGGCAGCCCGTCACAGACATCACAATGGGGGCCCGCACGAGCAAGCCACATCCCACACAAGTCAGCGAAAGGTCCGTAAACGTGTCGCCCATTGCGACGATCACATGTGTTGTAGGAGCTGCCGAGGCACGAAGGCTGCGATCTTTAAGATCAAAAGATCGCAGCCTTCGTGCCTCGGCAGCTCCTACAGTATGAGAGGAAGGCCGGTGGGTTACTTACGCCAAACACTCACCAGCCATGGTTGCTGGTCGCGGGGCAGGCCGGTGGGGCGGTAGTAGTGTTCCAGCTCGGCAAAACCTGCCGCAGTGAGCAGCGCGCGCCAGTGTTCGAGGTCGTGGTACGCGCCGTAGCGCTGGCCATTCCAGCCTTCGCGGTTGTCGCCGCGCGGGTTGGAGCTGAGCAGCACGCCGCCCGGTTTTAGGCTGGCGTGCAGTTCACTCAGCACGCGCTCAAGTTCTTGGGTTGGGACATGAAACAACGAGGCGTTGGCGAAGATGCCGTCAAAGCGCTCAGCTGGCAGATCGAGCTTAAGAAAGTCCTGGTGCCACACTTCACAGCCGCTGTCTTCGCGGGCCATTTGGGTGAAGCGCTCGGTACCGTCCAGGCCGATGGCGACATGCCCCAAGCGGGTGAAGGCTTGCAGGTCGCGGCCAGGGCCGCAGCCGAAATCCAGAATCGTGAACGGCGCCGCGCCCTGAAGGTGGCGCAGCAAGGCGTCGATGTTCTGGCTGACGTCGTGGTCGCGAGTGCCTTCGCGAAAGCCTTCGGCACTCTGCTGGTAATGCGCCAGGGTGGTGGCAGCAATCTGTTCGAGGGTGGTGGGGTCCAGGGTCATTGCAGGCTCGGTCGGCGGCGGTGTTGCCGCCGACTATACCTCAGCGTTTGTTCAGCACACGCGCCAAACGATCGCCGCCGAGCTGAATCACCGCCACCAGCACCACCAACAAAACAATCACGGTGAGCATGACCTGGGTGTCAAAGCGCTGGTAACCGTAGCGGTAGGCAATGTCGCCCAAGCCCCCGGCACCAATCGCCCCGGCCATGGCCGAAGAGTTGATCATGGTGACGATGGTGATGGTAAAACCCCCGACAATGCCCGGTAACGCTTCTGGCAGCAGTACGTGCCAGATGATGTGATGCCGTTTGCAGCCCATCGCCTGGGCAGCTTCGATCAGTCCGTGATCCACCTCGCGCAGGCTCACTTCGGCAATGCGCGCAAAAAACGGCGTGGCGGCGATGGTCAGCGGCACGACGGCCGCCCACACACCGGAAGTGGTGCCGACAATCAGCCGGGTAAACGGAATGAGCGCCACCATCAAAATCAGAAACGGGATGGAACGGAACAGGTTTACAAACGCGCCCAGGGCTTTGTTCAGCGCCGGGGCTTCATAGATGCCGCCCTTGCCGCTGGTGACCAGAATCACTGCCAGCGGAATGCCCAGAATCAACGCAATGAGTGACGACACGCCGACCATCAAAAAGGTGTCGATCACGCCCTGCCATAAACGATCAAACCCCATAGCCCAGCACCTCGACCTGTTGTGCCCATTGTTCAGCGCGCTTGCGCAGTTCTTCTGCCCCCAGTGAGGCGCTGGTCACGCTGAGTAGCAGTTGCCCCAGGGCATGCCCCTGGATCTGCTCGACGCCGCCATGGAGCAAACGCACCTGGCCGCCCAAGGCGCTGAACAACGCGCCCAGATCAGGCTCCTGGGCCTGACCGCCGGTGAAGCGCAGGCGCAGAATCACGCTCGATTGCGATGACTGTGGCGTCGCGCTGATGCGCTGTTGCAGCGCCTCGGGCAGGTTGTCTTGCAAGGGTGCGAGCAAGGTTTTGCTGACCTCGTGTTGCGGGTCGCCAAACACTTGCCACACCGGGCCTTGCTCCACGACACGGCCTTGCTCCAGCACCACCACGCGGTGGCAAATGTCGCGGATCACCGCCATTTCGTGGGTGATGAGGATGATGGTCAGGCCCAGACGCTGGTTGATCTCGCGCAGCAAGCCGAGGATCGACTGGGTGGTTTCCGGGTCGAGGGCCGAAGTGGCCTCGTCGCAGAGCAAAATCTGCGGGTCGTGAACCAGTGCGCGGGCAATGCCCACGCGCTGTTTTTGCCCGCCGGACAGTTGCGCAGGGTAAGCCGTGTGCTTGCCTTGCAGGCCCACCAGTTCCAGCAGTTCGCGGACTTTCTGTTCGCGTTGCGGTTTGGGCACACCCGCTACCTTGAGCGGCAGCTCAACGTTCTGCCACACCGTCTTGGCCGACATCAGATTGAAGTGCTGAAAGATCATGCCGATCTGGCGGCGCAACGCCACCAGCTTGTCTTCGTCAAACCCGCCGATGTCGATTTGATCAATCAACACCCGCCCGCTGCTGGGCTGTTCAAGGCGGTTGATGGTGCGAATCAACGACGATTTACCGGCGCCGCTGCGGCCAATAATGCCGAAGATTTCACCGCGCTGAATCGCCAGATCAATGCCTTTGAGGGCGTCTACCGGGCCTTGGCGGCCGTCATAAGTTTTGCCCACGCCAATAAAGCGCACGTGGGCGTTGGTCAGCTCCGGGTGCAGTTCAGTGCGAACGGCATCGGGCTGCGGCTCGTCGAGGCGGGCGCGATCAAGGGCCAGGTTCATCGTCAGTTCTTCCAGCCAGGTTGGTACAGGGTGCCGTAGGTTTTATCCAGCGAGGCTTTGACCACCGGTGAGTGCTGGTAAATGTCGATGAACTTGGCCAGGCGCGGGTCGTCTTTGCTCTTGGGCTGGATGACGAACTGAATCACGTATTCCGGGTGGTCGATGCCGTCGAACAGGATGGCGGAGGTGGCATCGAAGGTTTTGGCCAGACGGATGTAAGCCGGGTAGCCCTGCACCAGGTCGGCATCGTCGTAGGCGCGTACCAGTTGCACGGCTTCGACCTGCAGGATTTTCAGTTTTTTCGGGTTGTCGGTGATGTCTTCTTCGGTGGCTTTGTAACCCACGCCGGGTTTGAGCGTGATCAGCCCGGCCTTGGCCAGCAATTGCAGGCCACGGCCACTGTTGATCGGGTCGTTGGCGATAGCCACGGTGGCGCCGGTGGGCAGCTCATTAAAGCTTTTGTATTTTTTCGAATACAGGCCCACGTTGTTGATCACGCCCGGTGCGTACGGCACCAGATCAAAGCCGCTGGCGGCCTTGGCGTTTTCGAGGAACGGGATGTGCTGGAAGTAATTCACGTCAATGTCGCCGCTGGCGAGGCTGACGTTGGGGGCGATCCAGTCGGTGAATTCCACCAGTTCAACTTTCAGGCCTTGTTTGTCCGCTTCAGCCACGGCGGCTTCCAGCGGAATGGCGAAGGCGGCGGTGGTGCCGACTTTGAGCGGTTTTTCGGCGGCGAAGGCAAGGCTGCTGAACAGGCCGAGCGCGAGAACCAGAGCGTGTTTTTTGTTCATGAAATTTTTCCGGTCAAATAAGAGTTCTGTTTTTGTGGGAGCGGGCTTGCTCGCGATGGCATCAGCGCGCTGCGCCAGACAGACCGCGTCGTTTGCATCGCGAGCAAGCCCGCTCCCACAAGGGAGTCAGGCGTTGTGTCTAAAAGAAGCGCCGGTATGCCGTTCAGGCAGGTGCGCGTCGCCTTCGACAAACAGTTTTTGCCGCAGGCTGCCGGTGTCATAGGCGGTTTTGTAAGAGCCCCGGCGTTGCAGCTCGGGGATCACCCAATCAATGAAGTCGGCGTAGCTTTCGGGCGTGACAATGCGGGTCAGGTTGAAGCCGTCCAGGCCTGTTTGCTCGATCCATGACTCCAGCTCATCGGCGACCTGTTCGGGGGAGCCGACCACAGTGATATAGCGCCCGCCCAAGGCGTGTTGTTCCAGCAACTTGCGGCGCGTCCAGTCGTTGTTTTGCAGCACTTTGGTCGCGGACTGGATGGCGTTGCTTTTAACGTACTGGATCGGCTCGTCCAGCTCGTAATCGGCAAAGTCGATGCCGGTGGAGCTGGAAAAATGCGCGACTCCGGCTTCGGCGCTGGCGTAGGCCAGGTATTCCTCACGCTTGGCCAGCGCCTGGGCTTCGGTCGGCGCGACGATCACGTTCAGGCCCATAAACACTTTGATGTCATCCGGGTTGCGGCCCGATGCAGCTGCGCTGGCGCGCACCCGGTCGACCTGGAGCTTGGTCGCGGCCTTGGTCTGCCCGCTGATGAACACGCACTCGGCATGGCGCCCGGCAAAGGCCAGCCCACGGTCCGAGCTGCCCGCCTGAAACAGCACGGGGGTGCGCTGTGGCGACGGTTCGCAGAGGTGATAACCCTCGACCTGATAGAACTCGCCCGCGTGTTTGACCTTGTGCACTTTGTCGGGCCGGGCGTAGATACGCTGCGCCGGATCGTTGAGCACGGCGTCGTTTTCCCAGCTGCCTTCCCAGAGTTTGTACAGCACCTCCAGGTATTCGTCGGCCTGGTCGTAACGGCGGTCGTGCTCCACTTGTTCGGTCAGGCCCATGGCCTTGGCTGCGCTGTCCAGGTAGCCGGTGACGATGTTCCAGCCCACGCGGCCACGGGTCAGGTGATCGAGGGTCGACATGCGCCGTGCGAACAGATACGGCGGCTCGTAGGTGAGGTTGGCGGTCAAACCAAAACCGAGGTTTTTGGTGACGGCGGCCATGGCTGAAACCAACAGCAATGGGTCGTTGACCGGCAACTGGATGGATTCTTTAAGCGGAACATCAACCGACTGTTGATAAACGTCGTAAACGCCGACGATATCCGCGATAAACAGCCCGTCAAACAGCCCGCGTTCCAGCAATTGAGCCAGCTCGGTCCAGTATTCCAGGGTGTTGTAGCGCGTTGAGGTGTCGCGTGGATGCGTCCACAACCCGTGGTTGATATGCCCGATGCAGTTCATGTTGAACGCATTGAGCAGGATTTTCTTTTTGCTCATCAGATGGTCCCCCGCAGCGGTGGGTTTTCACTGTTGAGGTAGTAGTTACCGACAGCGTGGTACTTCCAGCGCACCGGGTCGTGCAGGGTGTGCACGCGGGCGTTGCGCCAGTGGCGGTCAAGGCCGTACTCGGCCAGGGTGGCCTGGCTGCCGGCCAATTCAAACAGGGTGCTGGCCGCGCTCAGGGCCACTTCGGTGCTG
>NZ_WIWK01000175.1:0-7946 GCF_009600165.1 Pseudomonas sp. FSL R10-0399 | reverse complement strand
TTTGGAAGCGGGATTGTTTCGCTTAGCAAGCTCAGAAAATTAACTGACTGTTGCACTTGCTCCTTGAGACCGCCCAGCTATTGCCACCGGCAAAAACAATTACGGTCTAACAAGAAAGGAGCTGGAATACAAACTGGGCGGATTGCTCGGAGAGGCGGCTTACCTTGATCCCAGCAATCTGCCCGCAGCCATTGAATTCAACAAATCATTCAAAAGATCCAGCTCGCCCCTTCCCGAGCACGTGCCGGACAACCCCGCCGCTACTGAAAAGACATTCGATGATGCTTCTGATCTGCCTTGGAATTAGCATAATTGGCGCTCCGATCAATCCTGCCTCCAAAAGCTTTTCAATTTCCTGATTGGCGAAGGGGGCACCCTGCCTCAAGCCGCTGCACGGAAAGTTACCAACGCTTTTCGTAAGATCTTGCGTGCGGCTGAGTAACAATTGCTTGGAAAAGTCCGCTTTGGGTCGACTTTTGTCTGTCGCGACCGGCGACACCCGACCCACAGCAGCCGGTCGTGGCGCCTAGGAATCCGTAGGAAATTAACTTCGCCTCAAAGAAAAACCTCGAAGCCGATGCGTCACAGATAGATACCTCTTCTGAAAAAGCTAATTGTCCGCTGCATACTCGACGGCGATATGGCTATTTGATATCTTCAAGCTCGGCAAGTGTGACTCTCCATGACCAAGGATGCGTGATGAACGACGTTGAAGATCAGATAATTGAACTAAAAAAAGCCGTAGCTTATGATAGTAAAGATTTTACTATCGAAATTCTTGTTAAAAAGTACTTAGAAAAGATTGATGAAAATGAGAACGAGATATTTGTACCAGACTACCAGCGAGATTTTGTCTGGGACACATCACGACAATCTCGACTGATCGAGTCGATCGTCCTTGGCCTACCCATTCCGCCTATCTTTGTAGCAGAAAACAAAGATGGCCGCCTCGAGATTGTGGATGGCTCGCAGCGCGTAAGAACTCTGAGCGCCTTCCTAAGTAACGAGCTGACACTGGAAAGCCTGGAAAAGGTCACCAAACTCAACGGTATGTCATATGATGATTTTGACGTTTCGAGGAAACGCAAATTCAACAACATGACCATCACCGTAATAGTTCTTTCTGAAAATGCTACTGAGGAAGTTAAGAACGACCTCTTTGAGCGTATCAACAAGGGCAGCGACATCCTCCGTAATATGGAAACCCGGAAAGGTATTTATCGCGGGCCTTTCACAGATTTTATTTACATAAAATGCGCGACCAATCAAGAATTCCGCGATTCCATCATCCTCTCTAAAACCGTGAAAAATCGCCAAGAGCATGAAGAACTTGTCCTGAGATTCTTCGCCCTCATCGATATGCGCCCTAAGTACGCTGATTTCTCGAGAAGTGTTAGCAAAGCGCTGGACGATTACATGGATGGGAAGCGTGAAACTTTCAGCAAAGAGGAAGAGCAACACAAACTGTTTATCTTTAACCGCATGATCGATTTCGTGACAGAAAACTTTGAATTTGGGTTCTCAAAAAGTGCAGGAAAAGAAGTATCCCGCATTTTCTTCGAAGCAGTTTCCGTTGGGTGCCATCTCGCACTTGAGGAAGCCCCCAACCTCAAGCTTCCGAAGAAAATTGATGTGCGATACTTCCTGCAGGATCGAGACTTCAACAAGTCAGTAACCGGTCAATATCGCACGCACTCCTCGGAAAACTTGAATAAGCGCATCAACCATATCAAAGACCGCATTCTTGCCCTTTCGGTCAGGGCCTAGGGTCATGAAAGGAGTTACGTCAGACCTCCTTGAACGCAACGTCTCGATCAACCGACTGTTTACCCACATTGAGGAAGTGTCGGATCAGCGGGGGAAAATTGAGGTGGTCGTTGTCCTAAAGGCGAGCTTTTTCGTGGCACTGTATAACAACATCGAAGCTACGGCCTACGCCACACTTGAGAAAGTACACTACCGGCTTGGACTTCGGAAGTACAGCGAACTTACGGAAAAGCTTCAGAAACGCATGTTGGAGTATAGCTTCGGAAAAGGCCGATCAGCCGACTTGAAGGACGCATCGAAGGTAGAAGCCATGAAGCAAAAGATCCTGGCTGAAGACCTTCGTTTTCCATCGATTCATGACTTCCTCAACAGGAAGACCATATTTTCTGGAAACCTGGATGCGAGGCGATTAGGCGAGATAGCCGATGAGTATGGTATGAAGCCACCTCAGTTTCGAGGAATAACTCAACACGTGCTGACCGTCAAAAACAAGAGAAACAAGATCGCTCATGGAGAGCTCTCCCTCTCTGACGCCGGCAAGGGGATCAAGAATGGTGAGCTGGGGAAGATCTTTGATGCAGTCAACCTTGTCTTAGAGGATTTCATCAGCACCACAGATGAATTCCTGACGAAGGAACTTTATCTCGCGTAACTGCCATGCAACTCAAGCTTGCGTCAGCGGCCAGCCTCACGAGACGGCCACTGGCGCCTGCTTTATTATTGCGATCCACGCAATGGCGCTGTGAACTGCCGAAGCCCGATACAGTCACGGCGCGGACGACTGGTCGGATTAGGAAGCTTGAATGCCTGCTTCAGGCCGATTTCTGCCTTTCGTAACTGGCAGAAATTGGCCAGTTGCAGCTTGGCAGGGATACACGCCCGCTCGCTGTCATTTGCTTCTAACATGTCGACCTTGTTTCGCACAGGGTCAAGGCTGCCGCCGTCATCTATCGTGCATCCTTTGCACGTTATGTTTTTCTGCGACTGACATGTCGTCATCCGTCCGTCATCTCATGCGAAGCTGGGTCACAGCCTGAGCCAGTCCGCCCACTTTCCGTAGATTTCCGACGGTAGAACGGTCTGAAATCGAATCCTGGGTGCTCAGCGATCGGTCACCATTTGGCTCTTACAAAGAAGAGAGCCTTCGTCATGAGCAAAGAAGCACAAACGATAGTCACCCTGTTGGATCAGCAGTACGAGCAGTTGCTTACGGACGCGAGATGCTTGGTAGCAAGCTATGTGGATGCGTCCATGAAGCTGTACAAAAAGACCGGGGTCAAATCTGTCGTGGCTGCCGTTTCAATCAAGCAAACGAGCCCGAATGCGTATTCGATCTACTGGTGCAAACTGGTGCCGCTGCAAGGACAAAAAAACAAATTCGCGCCCCTGACTATTGCCAAGGGGAATGGCAAACATAAATACCCGGCTTCCTCGTTTGAGTTTGTGGAATACCCATACCGTCACCTCGTTCTGCAAGTTGAGGGGCGGCTTGCAGAGATTCGCCGCGTTGCGAGCGAGAATCGTCAGCTACGTCGGACGTTGGTCGCTTATGAGAAGAAGCTGTCTAGATACCAAGCGCTTAATCATGGCGACCTCTATTCGGGAGGGTAGCGGCTGAGTACCTATAAGCAGTGCCGAACAGATTTGACCCGATTGTAAATCCCGAAAGCCCCGTTCAGCTTGCTCTGGCGGGGCTTTCTCGTATCAGCAGTGAACTACGGCGAGATATATTGCTGCGCTTGATCAGGGAAGGCGACGGGTTCGGGCTATAAGCAGTGTAGGGCGCTAAATCTACTCGCTGTCAGCCAGCAGGCCCATTCAGGCGGGGGCGGAGGCCGTATTTGCTATTAGCAGTGACGCTTACGACCAAGTCTGCCGCCCAGCTTTGATCTGTATTAGTAGTGAAAGGCTTCACTTTCATAAAATAAACATTGGTAGGTGCCGTTCCTGTTGGTACCTGTGTCGCGCAGCGGGTGGTGACGGTAACGCGCTACCCGTGGCTGCCTCGCTGCTGTTCGAATGCAATGCGGTTCATTACGCAGATGGGAATGGGGTAGCCCTGGATGTGGGTCGTGAGAGCCTCGTTGCCTGCGATCACCATGATGCAGGATAGGCCTCTGCGGAAGCGCATCCCTCGTCCCGAGTAGTTGCGCGGGATGATCTCCCATGATTCGTCGTCGTAGTAACAACCAACGATTTCTGACCAGCGTAATTGGATGCCCGCGCCCATGATGCCTACTGGGGCCAGGCAGAAAATTTCTACCTGGGTATCCTGCCCAAGAGGTACAGCGTAAATCCGACCGTTTGGTGCAATAGGTGGGAAGTACTGCCCGTTACCAAGGTGACGAAATTCCATGGTGCTGCTCCGGTTAGATGAGGTCGCTAAACACTCTCCGGTAGCTTTCGGAAAACCCAAGATGAGATGCTGCCCATGAGTCCGCGCACGGGTTTTAGCGTACTCGGCAAGCTAGCTCGCCACACGGAGGGCGTGCATGTTGCAGATCTAAATGCTTCGGCGCTCCGGTCACTTTCGCTAGGGTGCGGAAATTGACAACCCTTCCGAAGTCATCCCATGACCTCATAGGCTTGGGAAAATACTGCGTATCGCAGCGGTAGTGTGCCTTGCCGATGGATTTGGGTAAGCGCCCGCTGCCAAGGGGCAGCGGACAGTTTGTTGCAGGTATCTGGCCGTTCCGCTGAAGGCTCAATCGTCGCCGTGCTTCTTGTCCAGGTACGCTGCGACCATATAGCCAATTACACCTGCGATAGTCAGCGCACTGATGACGGCAAGCACGGCATATACAAGCAATTCAAAACGATCCATTCCCTGACTCCTTTAATTCGAACCCTGCCAAGGTTAAGGGCGTCTGATCTAATCCCAAATCTGCGGTGTGATGGCTTAGCGATTGGTACCGGCGGCTTCCTTCCTCAGGTTGGCTCGGGCACCAACGTACGCATCAGTTTCCCAGATACGCATATTCCCGAGCTCGTAGGCGACGTGATTCCGGGACTCCAGATCCTCATCTTGGGGAGCTTTGCCCCCAAGAATCGGGGCGTGGTGACCAGACAATCGCCAGTAGAGCTCGCAGGCATATGCCGCGCGACAATCATCAATGTTTAGTCCGTGAGAAAGTAAAAGCTCTTGAGCTGCAGGTAGGTTCTTTAATTTCCATGTACGCCAAGCTGCTGGTGTCGCGTGGCTGCTGCCCTGAAGTTTTTGAAATGCCGCGGCCTTCTTCAAAATTACAATTTGCTCAGGGGCAGAGATATTAATGATCCGATGCTCATGTTTATCTTTGCTGAACACATAAAAGATGTTTTCTTCTTCGGCGTCCTTGTGAGCATCTTCTGCGTCGAAGAAAAAAGCCTCAAGCAATGACATGCCGAGGTATCGAACTGACCTGATTAATGTTGCTAGCTGCTCTGAGTGGAGAGCCTGAATATCCACCATCGCGGCTTCAAACTTAGTACGGTCAAGACTGCGCGGTACGGTAATCCGTGCATAGCTTGGAAAGCCAAGACGGCTACCGACGTTAGCCGCTACGCCTTTCCAGTGCCCATTAGTTGCGAAGCCCATCACTACATATACAGTCTCAAGCAGGCCCGACACGCTTTGCAGTGGGAGATTTCCTTGGTATGTCTGGATATAGAGCTCTTCCCCGTACTCCCTCACCAATTTTTTATTGACGAATTCCAAGATGTCTACCTCATGAGACTCGTTGGCATAAGCACTAAACTGCGCCCATTGCTGGTCGTGGATCATGGCCTCGTGCTGACTGAGAAGCCCGCGCCGGACTGCCTCCCTGAGAATTGCCGAACCGGCCTTGGTCAAGTCCCGATCAAAATGTGCGTGGAAACTCTGCTTCATGGTCATTCCTCCATTCAGCTCAGGTGCTGAGCTGCTGAAGGAAATGTTGAGCGAGGAAAAATATTCTGGGGTTCGGTTTTGGTCGCTTTCAGCGCCTGAAATTGACGAGCGCATCCGTCCAATAAACGGTCGTTTATGGCACACCTATTCCAGATGATCTTTTGGGCTTGGGATTTACCGCTTTCCTGTCACTTTTCCCGTACCGAAATCAGTGTGAGAAAAATGTATGGGAAAGCGGATTGGGTACGCCCGAGTTTCGACTGATGATCAGAATCTCGCCCTGCAGCGAGATGCACTTGCCCTGGCTGGGTGCTCTGTGGTTTACGAAGAGACCATGAGTGGGAAGTCAGCGGATAGACCGGAGCTGGGGCATTGCCTCAAAGCTCTGCGTAGTGGCGACACTCTGGTTGTCTGGCGACTGGACCGTCTCGGTCGTTCTCTGCCCGACTTGGTTGGGATTGTTGGTAGCTTGGAGCGGGAACGGGTGGCATTCGAGTCCATTACCGAACGAATCGAAACCACCAGTGCTGCCGGCAAGTTAATCTTTCACGTGTTCGCTGCCCTGGCGGAGTTCGAGCGCAACCTCATTCGAGAGCGAACTCGTGCAGGATTGGCTGCGGCTCGTGCCCGTGGGAGAAAAGGCGGGCGCAAGCCTGCGCTGGATGATCGCCAGATACGTGAGATACGGGCGCTTCTCAGAGATCCGGAGATACAGGCTGGAGACGTGGCCCGCCGCTATGGCATTTCGCGGACTACTTTGTATCGTTATATCCGCTCGTACAATGCGCCGGGGGGGGGCGGACCCTAGGGCACCTGCTTGAGCACCGGAAGAGGTGGCAGTCGCAGCCTAGGCGACAGTCGTCTGAATTAACGTAACGTTACTTGAAATCGAGGCCGGTAAGACTTACTGTTCGCATCAGCTCATCTACCAGCCTTCGGGTGTAAGCGTAGAAGGAGTAACGGCCCCGTCCTCCTGCGGAGGGCGCGGCCAGCCTAATTCCCCTCGTTATACCGCTCCCAGCGCCTTTCCAGTTTTCTTTGCTGATGCTCCCGCTCAACCGGGTATGCCGTCCACGGCAGGATATAGTCCTCGCGCTCGTCCAAGACCACCAAGTATTCAGCTTCGGCAAACCAGATCAGCACGCGATGACCTGAACCCTTCGGTTCGCGCCAGATCTTAAGCGCGGCGTCCGCAGCATTTTCGATAATCGGCCTTGGCCAGCGAATGCGCTCACAACGTCGCAAGTCGGGTAGGCGTTCCGCCTCGTCGTTGCCTTCGGAAATCATGTGCCAGAAGGTAGCTTCTTTGCCCTGTATAACCGGGTGATCTTGCCCAGTCCCAGTGGACACCCCGTTAAGCGATAAACTGCAACGAGGTGAATCATGGCAAGACAAGCAACCCCAATGAAACAGACCCGCACCCGCCATTCCCAAGCCTACAAGGACGAAGCGCTGGCTTTGGCCGACCGCATTGGCGTCAGCAAGGCTGCCGAACAGCTCGGCCTGCATGCTTCCCAGCTCTACGGCTGGCGGAGCAAGAAGCACCAGACTCAGGCCGGCAGCGAGCGCGAGCAGTCGCTGGCCGACGAGAATGTCCGACTCAAGCGGCTGTTGGCCGAGCACGCCGAGGAGCTGGCCATCGTAAAAAAGGCCGCCGCGTACTTTGCCAAGAACCTCAAGTGAAGTACGCCTTCATGAGGACTCATACCGCGCATTTCTCGATCCAGGCCATGTGTCGCGTGTTGGGCGTTGCCCGCAGCGGTGTTACTACGCTTGGTGCTCTCGCAGGCCGTCAATGCGCCAGCGGCGAAGAGCCGAACTGGATCGGCAGGTCGCTCAGGCATACAGCGCACGCAAGGGCCGCAGCGGGGCTCCACGGCTGTGCCACGACCTGCGGGAAGCCGGCCTACCCTGCAATCGCAAGACGGTAGCCGCCTCGATGCAACGGCAAGGACTGCGTGCCAAGGCCGCCAAGAAGTTCAAGGCCACGACCAATTCTCAGCACTCCCTGCCAGTGGCAGAGAACTTGCTCAAGCAGGATTTCAAGGCATCTGCGCCAAATCAGAAATGGGTGGGTGACATCACCTACCTGCATACGGAGGAAGGCTGGCTGTATCTGGCAGTGGTCATCGATCTGTATTCACGGATGGTGATCGGCTGGGCCATGAACGAACGCATGACGGCCGACTTGGTTTGCGATGCCTTGCACATGGCGCTGTGGCGACGCAGGCAGCCTAATGACGTGATCGTGCATAGCGACCGCGGCAGCCAGTACTGCTCAGCGGCTTACCAGGAGCTGATCCGCGCCCAT